>JAUIEE010000426.1 GCA_030428965.1 bacterium
AGGCCGCCAACGTTGTGGCCGATGGCGCTGAAGGCACGGTCCTGGAAGGTCGGGGAGACGTCGTCCATCAGGTAGGCGGTGCCGGCCGAGCCCGAGGTCGCGATCAGGGAGACGCAGTCGGCCGCCAGGCTGTCGCGCAGGACGTGGACCTCGTCCATGAAACCGTCGGCCAGGTTCCGCAGGCGCACGAGGTCGGTGATGCTGTTGCCGGATTCGGTGTAGGCGGTCTCGGCGCTGCCCACCAGGTTCAGGAACTGGTTCACGCCGCAGTCCTCGTAGGCCTGGTTGGCGTAGTCGATGTAAGCGTCGATCGTGGCTTCGATGGGGGCCACGCCTCCGGCGAGGCTGCGGGCGGACGGGGTGTAGACGACGAGCACGTCGATGCGGACCTCGGGACGGGGAACCGCTTGGGGAGACGCGTCGACGACGCCACCGCTGGGCTGGCCGAGGCGTGGCGGGGTGGGGGAGCCCAGGGCACCGACGCAGATCTCGCGGGCGTTGCGATCGACGTGCCGCAGGCTGTGCCGTCCGTTGCCCGACCAGCGCAGCTCGTACAGGCCCAGGGACGGGGAGAACACGTCGGCGTGGAGGACGTCTCCGTGGAAGACGAGGCGCGCCCAGCTTCCGGGCTCGCCCTCGATGTGACCTCGGACGATGGCCTGGGAGAGAGCCCCGGGGCGCTCGGGTCCGAGGACCAGGGGGAGCAGCGTTCCCGTGCGGGGAACGAAGGGCAGTCGTCCGGAGGCGGCCCGTTCCCGCACGCGGGGGACGTCGAGGTGCAGGGTGCGCTCGGAGGGCAGCGTCGGGAGGCCGATCCAGAGGGGAGCGAGGAGGAGGGACGTGAGCATTGCGGGTCTCCTTGGTTTCCCATGGATTGCCGCGGAGGGGAGGTTTGTTCCGTGGGTTGGGCGGCTTTGGGTCGGGCTCGTGGGCCGCGGGAGCGAAAGCTGAGACGGGATCGACGGTCACGAAACGGCCCGGCGCTAGTATGGGCCTCTGGAGAAACACCTATGAAACGTACTTTCTTGTGGCTGTCCTTCGGCTTGGGGCTCCTGTCCGCCTGTCAGAGCGAGGAGGCGCGGGAGCCCGTCGATCTGCAGGAACCTTCCGAGGAAGAGACTTCCACCCCGGCCGGCGAGGTCGGCAGCGCCAGCTGGGGCGACTACGCGCCGCCCCCGGAGGCTGAGCTGCGGGAGCGCTTGACCTCGCTGCAGTACCAGGTGACCCAGGAGGAGGGGACCGAGCGCCCCTTCCAGAACGAGTTCTGGGACTCCAAGGAGCGCGGGATCTACGTGGACATCGTCTCGGGCGAGCCGCTGTTCAGCTCCCTGGACAAGTACAAGTCGGGCACCGGGTGGCCGAGCTTCGTGCGTCCGCTGGAGCCCGACCACATCATCGAGCGCACCGACTACAAGCTGGGCTACGGGCGCACCGAGGTGCGCAGCCGTTACGGCGACTCGCACCTGGGGCACGTCTTCCCCGACGGTCCCGAGCCGACGGGGTTGCGCTACTGCATCAACTCGGCCGCCCTGCGCTTCGTGCCCGCGGCGGAGCTGGAACAGGCGGGATACGGGGAGTTCGCCCCGCTGTTCGAGTAGGGGTCAGAAGCCGCCGCTCCGGAAGAGGCGCATGCGGCCGTCCTCGATCCAGGAGCGCAGCTCGGCGAGGGTGGGCAGCGTGACTCGCTGGCCCAGGTGCAGGTTGGCGAGCTCCAGCTTGGCACGCAGCTGGTGGGCATCGTGGGCGCACAGGGCGCGCAGCGTGTGGATCCCGGCGGCGGCCAGGAGCTCGGCGTCGGAGGTGAGGCGTTCGAGGTTCATCGTGCGCCAGTCCGGGAACAGAGCCATGGGAACCCCCCTTCTTGGGTCGTTCGGTGGGCGGACAGGGGATCCTACGCAGGGGCCGGAGAGCCCTTCGTGACGGTCCGTTTAGGGACGCGGGCTGGTAACAGGAAAGGGTTTCATGGGTGGAGCGCCCCTTACGGCCGGGGCCGTATCCGGTCGATAGGAAGGGTCCCCCCGACCCTTCCCCCCACTCACGATCGGAGACGTGTCCCCATGAGCTCCAAGATCGCTCTCATCACCGGTATCACCGGGCAGGATGGGAGCTACCTGGCCGAACTGCTCCTCGAGAAAGGCTACGAGGTGCACGGAACCCTGCGGCGTTCCAGCACCTTCTCGACGGGCCGCATCGAACATCTCTACGAAGATCCCCACGATCCCGACGCCCGGCTGCGGCTGCACTACAGCGACCTGGAGGACGGCCATGCCCTGCGGCGCTTGCTGGACGACGTGCAGCCGGACGAGGTCTACAACCTGGCCGCTCAGTCCCACGTGCGGGTGAGCTTCGACATGCCGCTCTACACGGCCGGCGTCGATGCCCTCGGCACCCTGCGGCGGCTGGAGGCGCTGCGGGAGCACGAGCTGCAGACCGGGCGCCAGGTGCGTTTCTACCAGGCCTCGAGCTCCGAGCAGTTCGGCCAGGTGCGCGAGATCCCCCAGCGCGAGGAGACGCCCTTCCACCCGCGCAGTCCCTACGGCGTCGCCAAGACCTTCGCGCACCACGCCACGGTCAACTACCGCGAGGCCTACGGTATGCACGCCTCCTGCGGGATCCTGTTCAACCATGAATCTCCGCGCCGCGGCGAGACCTTCGTGACGCGCAAGATCAGTCGCGCCGCGGCTCGCATCAAGGCCGGGCTCCAGGAGCGGCTCTTCCTGGGCAACCTGGAAGCGAAGCGCGACTGGGGCTTTGCCCGGGACTACGTCGAGGCCATGTGGCTCATGCTCCAGCAGGAGGAGCCGGACGACTACGTCATCGCCACGGGCGAGACGCACTCGGTGCGCGACTTCCTGGAGGAGGCCTTCGCCGTCGTCGATCTCGACCCCGAGCGCTACCTCGAGATCGACCCGCGCTACTTCCGGCCGGCGGAGGTGGATCTCCTGATCGGCGACGCCAAGAAGGCCCGGGAGGGCCTCGGGTGGCGACCCAAGGTGAGCTTCTCCGCCCTGGTGCGCATGATGGTCGAGCACGACCTGGAGGAAGCCGAGGCCAACGTGCTCCTGCGCGACGCGGGCAAGAGCCTCTCCACTCGCTTGAGGGCAGCCTGATGAGCCACACGATCCAGTGGTCCGAGACGAGCGTCGTCGTCACCGGCGGAACCGGCTTCCTGGGCAGCGTGGTCTGTCGCCAGCTGGCCCAGCGCGGCGCCGAGGTGATCGGCGTGCCGAATCGGCGCGAGTTCGACCTCACGACCCAGGCCGGAGTCGCGGCCATGTACGACACGTTCGAACCGGACGTGGTCCTGCACCTGGCGGCCGAGGTGGGGGGCATCGGTGCCAACCGCCGTCACCCGGGGCGCTACTTCTACGCCAACATGGCCATGGGCCTGCACCTGGTCGAAGAGGCGCGCCTGCGCGGCCTGAAGAAGTTCGTCCAGGTCGGGACCGTTTGCTCCTACCCGAAGAAGGCGCGCATCCCCTTCCGGGAGGAGGACCTGTGGAAGGGCTATCCCGAGGAAACCAACGCGCCCTACGGCATCGCCAAGAAGTCCCTGTTCGTCATGCTCGACGCCTACCGCACCGAGTACGGCCTGCCGAGCGCCGTGGTGCTACCGGTCAACCTGTACGGGCCGGGCGACAACTTCGACCCCGAGAGCTCCCACGTCATTCCGGCCTTGATCAAGAAGTTCATCGAGGCCCGGGAGCGAGGTACCGACGCGGTTCGCTGCTGGGGCACCGGGACGGTCTCGCGCGAGTTCCTCTACGTGGACGACGCCGCCCGGGGCATCCTGGCCGCCGCCGAACGGATCGTCGATCCCGAGCCGATCAACCTGGGCACGGGCAAGGAGGTCACCATCCGCGACCTCGCCCGGCGCATCCGGTCCCTGTGCGGCTTCGAGGGGGAGATCGAGTGGGATCCCAGCCAGCCGGACGGACAGCCGCGCCGCTGCCTGAACACGACGCGCGCCCGCTCCTGGCTCGACTGGACCGCCGAGACTTCCCTGGCCGACGGTTTGCGTCGGACCGTCGAGTGGTACGAG
This sequence comes from bacterium, assembly GCA_030428965.1. Lineage (GTDB taxonomy): Bacteria > Planctomycetota > UBA1135 > UBA1135 > JAUIEE01. The sequence goes on from JAUIEE010000426.1 coordinate 4,043, forward strand.
CAGGTGCGCCGCGAGCAGGCGGCCTGAGAGCTCCACGCTGGACGGCCGGGGCCCGACGCTTTCCGTCGTGGCCCGTTCGTGGAGTCCGGGTCCCGGGCGTCCCCGTCCATGGCCGCAACCGTTTCTTGGGAAGGGACTTCCGTGGTCCGGGCCAGGGCCGATCTCGGCGGGCGGGCCAGGGGGGGCGGCGCCACGCTTCTGCCACTTCTTCGTGGCCGCCCGGCGGTGCCAGGGGATACCTTCGCTCGACTCCTCTGGACCTCGCTCCTCCTCCCTACACGACGCCGCGTCCCATGAGCCTCCAAGCGCCCCGACTCACCCTCGACCCCTCC
>JAUIEE010000427.1 GCA_030428965.1 bacterium
CGGCGACGACGCCCAGCACACCTACGCCATCGCGGTCGCCGGGCGGGGATTCGACGCCCGGATCAGCACCGAGTTCGACGTCACCCTGCCCGACTCCGCCTGCGTCTACTGCGGCAACTGCATCCAGGTGTGCCCCACCGGCGCGTTGATGGGCACCGCCGAGTTCGACCTCCGCGCCGCAGGCGACTGGCGCGAGGACGAACAGCAGACCACCGACACGATCTGCGCGTTCTGCGGTGTCGGCTGCACCCTCACCCTGCACACCCAGGACAACCAGATCGTCAAGGTCACCTCCCCACCCGACCACCCCATCACCCACGGCAACCTGGCCCACTCCACCGCTGCGCGCAGCTCGCACTACCGCCACCCCGTCGAGGCCTACCTGCTGCTCTCTTCCTTCGCCTTCGACAGCTCCGTAGCGGGGATCTTCTGGACCCTGGCCCAGGGAGGAACGCTGGTCCTGCCCGAGGACGGCTTCGAGCAGGAGATCGACGCCCTGCCCACGCTGATCGCCGAACATCGCGTGACGCACATGCTGGGCTTGCCCTCGCTCTACGAGCTGATCCTGGACGGTGCCCGACCCGGCCAGCTCGACAGCCTGCGAACCGTCATCGTCGCCGGCGAGGTGTGCCCCGCCGAGCTTCCGGGCAAGCACTTCGGCCAGCTCGAGGGAACGGAGCTCCACAACGAATACGGTCCCACCGAAGGGACCGTGTGGTCGACGGTCCACGATTGCTCCGAGCCTTCCTCGCGCAGCCGCATCCCCATCGGCCGCCCCGTGCCGGGCGCCCAGGTCTACGTGCTCGATGCGAACCTGGCCCCCGTCGGCTTCGGCGAGAGCGGCGAGCTCCACATCGGCGGCCCGGGCCTCACGGCCGGCTATCTCAATCGCCCCGAGCTGAACCGGGAGAAGTTCGTCGAGAGCGACTTCGGACGGCTCTACAAGACCGGAGACCGCGGCCGGCTGCTCTGTGACGGGAACTTCGAGTTCCTGGGACGCCTCGACCACCAGGTCAAGCTGCGCGGCTACCGGATCGAACTGGGCGAAATCGAGGCCGTCCTGGGCCAACATCCGGACGTCCGCAGTGCGGCCGTGCTCCTGCGGGAAGACACCCCCGGGAACCCGCGGCTCGCAGCCTACCTCAGCCCCAACGACGGCTCCGAGCTGGACGTCGCCCGGCTCCAGCAGCACCTGACCGCCCACCTGCCGGCCTACATGCTCCCCAGCGCGTGGACGTGCCTGGACACGATGCCGCTCTTGCCCAACGGCAAGGTCGATCGCTCTGGCCTGCCCGCCCCCGAGGAATCGGCGGCCAGCCATGCGCCGTACGAGGCTCCCAGGACCGCCACCGAGAAGGTCATGGCCGGCATCTGGGCCGATCTGCTCGGCAGCGAGAAGGTCGGCCGCGCGGACGACTTCTTCGCCTTGGGAGGCCACTCCATCCTGGCCACCCAGGTCGCGGCCCGGGTCTCCGATCTGCTCAAGGTGCCGCTCCCCCTGCGGTCCTTGTTCGAGAACCCCACCGTGGGTGCCCTGTGCACCAAGCTTGCCGCGAGTCCCGAGGACCAGGCGCGGCTCGAGAGGACGGCGGAGATCGTCCTGCAGCTGTTCGAGATGGATTCCCAAGGCTAGAGGCATAGGGATGACCCAGGCAGAACAGACTCCGGCAAAAGTCAAGCGCTGCTTCATCGTGGGCTGCCGGCGCAGCGGTACGACCTGGACCATGCTCCTGCTCGCCCAGCATCCGCAGGTCGTCGCCCTGCAGCAGATCGACTTCTTCCGGCGGCTCAACCAGTTCGGCAAGTGGTTCCAGTCCCACGAGGACTACGGAATGCGGGTCTTGACCTGCAGGCCTCCCGAAGGAATCGAGAAGGACGAAGACCAGATCGCTCGCCTGACCCTCAAGGACGCCTTCCCCAAGGAGTCCTTCGGAGACCTGGTGCGGCCCTTGGCCGAAGAGGTGTACGAGCGCATGCGCGGCTTCAGTCCCGAGGCGGACGTGATCGTCGAGCAGACGCCCGAATACGTGCAGGTTTGGGAGGACGTGCTCCAGGTCTTTCCCGACGCCTACTTCCTGCACATCGTTCGGGACCCGCGCAGCGTCTTCTGCTCCCACCGGAACGCGGCCAAGTCCTGGGCCGATCCCACGCGCTTCTCCTACGACCCGGTGGACGTAGCCTCCGAGTGGAAGCAGGACGTCACCCGTGCACGCCAGATCGGCCAGGCCACCGATCGGTACATGGAGATTCGCTACGAGGACATGCGCGCCGACGGACCGGGCCACCTCGCCCGCATCCTCGACTGGCTCGACATGCCCAGCGGCCAGGCCTTCTGCGAGCAGGCCGTCGAGAGCTGCAAGATCGAGAAGATGCAGAAGTCGAGCCACGCGCCCAAGGGCTTCTTCCGCAAGGGAGAGGTCAAGGGCTGGCGCAACGAGATGTCGGCCAGCGAGATCCAGACCGTCGAGTACATCAGCGCCGATCTGATGCGGGAACTCGGCTACGAGCTCAAGAACAGCTATCCCGTGGCCGAACCGGTACGGGTGAGGATGCGACGCAAGTCCCAGGGCATGAAGAGCGCCGTGGGACGTTGGGCCTGGGGCAGCGATGGCCCGGTCCGCAACGGCGCAGCCCGCGTTCTCAAGTCCTTTCCGGGGCTTCGAAAAGCCCTCCTGCGCAACATCAAGAAGCCCGCCTCCTCCTAGTGTCCGGTCAAAGCTCGTTCGAACTCTCTGCCGAGAAGAGAGCTCTGCTCGAGAAGCTCTTGCGCGAAGAGGGCCTCGAGCAGAAGCAAGCGGAGCGTATCGGATCCCGACCCGACCCGCGGGCGCCCGCTCCGCTCTCGACCAGCCAGCAGCGCATCTGGATCGTCGAGCAGTTCCTCAGCGACTCCCCTCTCTACAACGTCCCGGCCGCCGTCCGCATCCAGGGGCCCATCGACGCGAAGTCACTGGAGGCCTCCCTCCGACGCCTGGTCGAACGCCACGAGATTCTGCGCACGAGCTTCACGGCCGAGGACAGCGGCCCCGTTCAGGTGGTCCACCCCCAGGGCTCGCTGTCCCTGCGCGTGGCGGATGCGTCCGACTGGCAGGAGGCGCTGTCCCAGGCCCGGGGCGAGTTCCAGAAGCCTTTCGACCTCACGCGTGGACCGCTTCTGCGCGCCGCCCTCTGGCGTCTGACGGGCGACGACAACCTGTTCCTGCTCTCGATGCACCACATCATCTCCGATGGTGTGACCATCCGCATTCTGTTCGCCGAGCTCGAAGAGTTCTACCGCGAAGAGGTTCAAGGAACGCCGGCGAACCTGTCCGAGGTCGAGTTGCAAATGGGCGACTTCGCCGTCTGGCAGAAGTCCTGGCTCGAGTCGGAGACGATCCAGGAGCAGCTCGGGTTCTGGAAGGAGAACCTGTCGGGGCGCTTGCCCTTCCTCGAGCTCCCCCTGGACCGGGCTCGCCCGGCGACGCAGACCTTCCGCGGGGCCTGGCGCTCGCGCGAGTTCGCGCCCGAGCTGCTGCCCGCCCTCGAGGGGCTGGCACGCTCGAAGAACGCGACGCTCTTCATGACCCTCCTGGCGGGCTTCCAGGCGCTGCTCTTTCGCTACACGCGCGAGGAGGACATCCTCGTCGGCTCCCCCGCGGGCATGCGCACACGGGTCGAGCTCGAGAACATGCCGGGGTTCTTCGTCAACATGGTGGCCCTGCGCACCGCCATCGACGGCCGAAAGAGCTTCGCCCGGCACCTCGAGAACGTGCGCGAAACCGCCCTGGCGGCCTTCGCCAACCAGGAGGTTCCCTTCGAGCTGGTGGTCGACGCCGTCCAGCCCGAGCGCAACCTCAGCCAGCCGCCGATCTTCCAGGTGCTTTACGACCACCGCCGCTCCCTGGCCAGCGGCCTGAACCTCGAGGGCACGCGCTCCAGCCAGTTCCTCGACGAGGAAGAGATGCACAGTGGAACGACCAAGGTCGACCTGTGCCTCTACACCGAAGAGCGTGAGGGTCGGCTGGTCGCTTCCTTCGAATACAACACCGATCTCTTCGATGAGAGCACGATCGACCGGCTGCTGGAGCACCTGGAAGTGCTGCTGGGCGCGGCGGGGGCCGACAGCCAACGCACTCTGGACGAACTCGAGATCCTGCCGGAATGGGAAGAGCGGCGACTCTTGCGCGACTGGAACGCGACGTCGTCCCCCTTCGACGACGACACGACGCTGCACGAGGTCGTGGCACGCTGGGCTCGAGAAACCCCGGACGCCCCGGCGCTCGAGTCCTACAGCGAGAGCATCACCTACCGCGAGCTCGACGCCCGCGCCAATCAGATCGCCCACCGACTGATCGAGCTCGGGGTC
>JAUIEE010000428.1 GCA_030428965.1 bacterium
CAACCTCGAGTGCGTGGCGTCCCTGCTGGCCCAGGGGCTCGCGCCCGAGCACATCGTGTTCGTGGACAATGCCTCCAGCGATGGTTCCACCGAGGCGGTCGTGGATCGTCATCCGGGGATCGTGGTCGTGCGGAACGATCGCAACGTCGGCTACGGCGACGCGACCAACCAGGGCATCGAGCTCTCCCTGGAGGGGGGCGGCGAGCTCGTCTTCCTCGTGAACAACGACGTGGTCCTGCCGGCCCGGACCCTGGCGGGTTTGATCGCGGCCTTCGAAGAGGGCATCGGGGTGGTCGGGCCTCGCATCGTCTACAAGGAGGACCCTGGCCTCCTGTGGTGCGCCGGCGGTCGTATGACCTACCGGCAGAACCTGACGACGATGATCGGGCACCGCAAGGCCGATGGTCCCGCCTACCAGAGCTCCCGACCGGTGGACTACGTTCCCGGCTGCGCCATGCTCGTACGCTCCGAGGTCTTTCGCGAGGCGGGCCTCCTGGAGGGCGACTACTTCGCCTACCACGAAGACGTGGAGTTCTGCCTCAAGGCCCGGGAGCACGGCTTTGCCACCTGGATGATCGGCGAGGTCCTGGCTCTGCACGGAGCCCATCAATCGACCGGTGGGGGCTACAACCCGCGGCGCAAGTACATGATGGGAGTCAACACGGTCTGGTTCCTGCGCCGGCACGGGACGCCCCTGCGCTGGCTCTCCTTCTTCGTGTTCGACGTCCTCTCGCTTCCGTTCGTGTGGCTGGCGAGGCTACCCCGTGGAGAGGGACGAGCCGTATGGGCCAAGGCGCGCGGCATGCTCGCCGGCTTGCGCGGGGAGCGCGTGACCGAGGACACCCTGCGCTAGCGGGCCGCAGGGGGGACGGCTTCTCGAGGGATCCCTAGTCGTCCAGGTTGCCGATGGCCTCGAGGGCTCCGGCGACGTCTTCCTCGGCCAAGTCCTTCGAGCCCCCTCGCAGGGCAGCTTCGAACCCCTCGAGCTCGGTCATGCAGTCCTCGGCCCTGAGCTCGGCGCCGACACAGCCGGGGTGAACGTTGATCGGCGTCGCGCGCACCTGGTTGCCGAAGGAGACCTCCCGGGCGAGAACGATGCGGAAGCTGCCCTGGGCGATCGCCTCCCCGCAGTGCTTGCACTTCGAGCGTCCCGTGGGAGCCTTCTCGGCGTAGGGCGGGTCCTTGCGCTTGGCCTTGGCTTCCTCCGCCTTCTCCTTCAGCTTGCGCAGCTCATCCAGCGAGGGCAGCTCGAGGCCGTCCTCCCAGGCCTTGGCCCCGTAGGCCTCCTCGACGTCCTCGGGGCGTCGCTTGGCGGCACACTTGAGGTGGTGCCACAGGTAGCCCGTTCCGTAGGGACCCTCGAGCAAGATGCCCAGGCGCAGGGTGTCCTTGTCGATCTTGCGGCGGCAGGTTCGACACTTGGAGCGGCTGGAACGGGCCTTCTCGATCTTGTGGGGGGCCTGTTCTTCTTCGCTGGGCTCGTCCACCATCTCTAGTCCTCGTCCTTCAAGGGAGCCAGGGGATAATCGTCGGCGGGGGGAAAGTCGTCTTCCCGGGCGCGCAGCTCGGCGACGAGCTGGTTCACGAGCTCTTCCCTGCGCTTCATCAGGCGATAGCCCTCGGTCGGCCGCAGGTAGCCGCGCGCTTCGGGGTGCTTCTCGAACAGGGCCTTCTCCCCCATGCGCTCTCCCCAGCGTTCGAAGCGCTCGCGCTTCTCCAGGAGGGCCTTGGTCAAGAAGGGCATGACCGTCGAGTAGTCCGCCAGCATGCTGACGCAGGTCGATCCGTAGTGGTCCTTGTCCACCTTGCCCCAGGTCACGGCTTCGGCCGGCGGACACGAGGAGAGGGAGCCATCGGAGACCGGGGCGGTCGTGATCTGGATGTCGTACAGGTAGCCGGGTACGTCCTCGAACCCGAGGATCTGGTTGAGGGCAGGTTCGGGCTGGAGGTTGAAGTTCTTCGGGACGCCTCCGCCGAGGACGAGCGTGCCGATGGCCTTGGCTTCGCTGGCCGTCACGCCCCAGCGGTGGAAGGCACAGCTCTCGAACACCTCGCGATGCAGGTCGAGCTCGAAACGATGGGGGCGTCCGAAAGCCTGCTCCCGTGCCCACAGCTCGACCGAGTTCAAGAAGACCGAGCCGTCCGCAGGTGCGCCCACGAAGATGGGGATGTCCTTTCGCCAGCAGAGAGCCAGCAGGCCTTCCTCGACGCCGTTCTGAGCCTCCTGCGCCGCGTACCTGCGGCCGAGCCGAGCCCGAAACTCGGTTCCGCTCATGCGACCCTGGAACTCCTCCTGGCACAGGAGGGCCCGCAGGAAGCGGTCCTGTTCGAGCAGCACGTCCTCGCTGAAGCCGATGTCGGTGACCCGGATGGTGCGGTCGTCCCGCAGAGCTCCGTCGTCCCCGAACATGTCGACGTGGAAGAAGGGGTTGTCGGCCGCGCGATCGAGGGCTCGGTGTCCGTCGTGGTAGCAGACGGCGTCGGTGGTCGAGACGAGCATGAACCAGCCCGTGTCCAGGAGCGGGTTCAACCAGGTGTGGGTTTGCCCGGACAGGGTGACCGGCCCGGAGACGGCCAGGGACATCGGGATCCCGCGCCCGATGGCCTGGTCCAGGAGCTGCCAGACCCGCCGCAGCTGGGCTCCGCCGAAGGCCGGCAGGCCCTGCTCGAAGACTTGGTCGAGGCCTTGGCTGGGGTGCACCGGGCGGGTGACGAGCTCTTCGCCGGGGCTTCCGCCTGCGCCGGGGCAAGATCGTTGGTCCTGTCGCGTGGGGGTCATGGTTCCCGAGAGCATACGCACAGAGCCGGCGGCGGCCCAACCTTCGTGGAGAGACAGCTACGTTGTTCGCTCCGGGGGAGCCGGCTAGGCTGCGAAGATGGAACGCAGGCGTCTCGGGGCGAGCGAGCTGGAGGTTCCGGTGGTGGTCTTCGGGGCCTGGGCCATCGGAGGCTGGAACTGGGGCGGGACCGACGACGAGGCGGCCCAGGCGGCCCTGCGGCGAGGCCTGGACCTGGGCATGACGGCCATCGACACCGCGCCCGTCTACGGCTTCGGCCACTCCGAAGAGGTGGTTGGGCGGGCCCTCCGGGGTCGACGGGCCGAGGCGCAGATCCTGACGAAGGCGGGGCTGCGCTGGGACGACACGCGCGGGGAGAAGGCGTTCGAGGGGCGTACGCCGGATGGGCGCCCCCTGACGCTCTACAAGAACAGCCGCCCGGACTCGATTCGGACCGAGGTGGAGCGCAGCCTGGGCCGTTTGGGGGTGGAGAGCCTGGACCTGCTGCAGATCCACTGGCCCGATGCGACCACCCCGATCGCCGAGACGATGGGCGTCCTGGTCGAGCTGCACGCGGAAGGGAAGATCCGGGCCGTGGGGGTCTCCAACTACGGTCCCGCACAGATGGAGGAGGCGGCCGAGGCCTTGGGCTCGGTGCCGCTGGCCAGCAATCAGCCGCGCTACAGCCTGATTCGGCGGGAGATCGAAGCCGACGTCTTGCCCTACGCGCGCCGGCACGACGTCGGGCTGATCGTGTATTCGCCCCTCGAGCAAGGGCTGCTCACCGGCAAGGTGCCGGCGGAACGCACCTTCCCCGAGTCCGACGGTCGAGCGCGACGCCCGAGCTTTCGCGCCGACAACCGCGCCCGGGTCAATCGCGTGCTCGACGATGTCCTGAAGCCCATGGCCGCTCGCTACGACGTGAGCTTGGCCCAGCTGTCCTTGGGTTGGGTCCTGGCCCAGGAGGGAGTCACCGCCGTGATTGCCGGTGCCCGCACGGCGGACCAGGTGGAGGAGAACGCCGGAGCCGCGGGCCTTCGCCTGGAGAGCGAAGACGTCGCCCTCTTGCGTACCACGTTCGAAGGCCTGGACCTCGACCTGGGACCGCTCTAGTGTCCCCCGAGGAACGCTTCGCCCGGGCCCTGGTCGAGCTCGAGTACGAGCTCGATTGGACCGGGCTCGGGGAGCTCTACTGCCACGAGGGTGGAGCCTCGTTCTTCGCCGCCGAAGACGTGGCGTCCCTGCGGGAGGCCGGGCTTCTGTTCGCGTCCGATCTCGGAGAGGCCCTCGCTCCCTTGCCCTCGGGTGCCAGCCTCTATGTCGGTGCCGCCCTTTTCGAGCTGGCTCCGGCCCTGTTCGAGAGCCTCGTCCTGGGAAGGCGCGTGCACCTGGTCAACCTGCCCGGCCCCGAGTCCGTCGAGATCAACCGTGCCCTCGCCGCCGTGGAAAGGTCCCTGGCGACCGCTCTGCCGCGGGTGGAGTGCGGGGACCTGGGGGACATCCCCGGGCTGGGGCGGGTGAACCATCTTTGGATGACCAGCGTC
>JAUIEE010000429.1 GCA_030428965.1 bacterium
TCATCCAGCGCATCGGAGCCACGGTCTTCTCGGAGTCGACCGGGGTCGTGGCCGGCGTGTTCGCCGCGCTCTTCGGACCCTTCGTCTACTACGAGTGCATGTTGATGAAGACCTTCCTGTCGCCCTTGTTCACCCTGGTGGCGGTCTGGGCCCTGCTGCGCTACCGAGCGGGTGGCGAGCTGCGCTGGATGGTCCTTTCGGGCGCCTCGATCGGATGCGCCTGCCTGCTGCGCGAGAGTCATGGGCTGATGCTGTTGCCAATCGGGGCGGGGGCTGTCCTTTGGGGGCAGGGCAGAACGAAAGGGGTGGCTGTGGCCGTTCTCGTCGCGTCTTGCTCGTTGCTGATCCTTCCCTCCGCGCTGCGCAACTACGCGGTGACCGGGGAGCGCGTGGCGGTCACCGCCGGAGGCGGGGAGGTGTTCTACATGGCTCACGGCCCCTTCGCGGAGAGCTACTACACCCCTCCTCCCTTCGTCCGGCCCAATCCCTTCAACGAACACGCCGACTTTCGCCACGAGGCTTCGGGGCGCGTCGGGCGCCAGCTCGAGGCCGGGGAGTCGTCCCGTTACTGGTCCGCCCGGGCCGGCGAGTACGTCGCCCTCCATCCAGGAACCTCCCTCGGACTCACCCTCGAGAAGCTCGGCCACCTCTTCAACGACTACGAGGCCCCGGACAGCCACAACTATGCGGTGACCCGGGAGCTCGTCCCCTGGCTCGCGTGGCTGCCGAGCTTTGGCTGGGTTTCGGGACTGGGTGCGCTGGGCTTCTTGCTTTGCCTTCGGAGACGTTCCCGCGCATGGGTCCTGCTCGCTGCGGCCCTCGTGCAAGTCGCGGGGGTGCTCTTGACCTACAACTTCGCCCGCTTCCGCGCCGGGCTCCTGCCGCTCTGGATCCTGCTGGCGGCGTACGGCTCGGTCGAGCTGGTCCGGGCGCTGCGCCACGGACCGGGACGCCGACGTTTCCTGGGGAGCGTTGGTCTGGTCCTGGCCGTGGCCCTGACGCTGGTCGCCCTGCGACAACCGACGGCGGCTTCGTGGAAGGGGCTGCAGCGCGACACCGCCGACTTTCGCTCGCGCATCGCGCAGCTAGGTGACTTCGACCGCAAGATCGAGGCGGCCGTCGAGCGCTTTGCCGCAGGGGACCAGACGCCTTCCCTGCACAAGACCGTGGCCTCCTACTGCCTCTGGTTGGGGAGGGTGGACGAGGCTCGGGAGCACGCGCGGCGAGCTCTGGAGCTGCGGCCGGACTACGATGGGGCCCGGCTGGAGCTGGGGCGCATCGAAGCGATCCTGGGGCGCAAGGAGCGCGCCCGGGAGCTGTTTCGGAACGTGCTGGAAGGAGCCCCGACCCATGTCGGTGCGCTCGGGGCCCTGGGAGCCCTCGAGTACGCCGAGCGCAGCTACGTGGCCGCGGCCAGGGTCTTTCAAGCCTTGGCACGGCTCCAGCCTCGATCCCCGGACGTACACTTCGATCTGGGGTTGTCCTGCGCGCGAGCCCTGATCTTCGAAGGGGAAGACGAGTGGGAACAGCCGGCCCTCGGCGCCCTGGAACAAGCGCTGCGTCTGGATCCCCGTCACTTCGGAGCACGACTCGAGCTCATGCGTACCCTCGTCTGGATGGGGCGGTCCAGCGAGGCGCTGCAGCTACTCTTCCAGGGCATGCAGAGTGGGCTGGATTCGCGCCAGGTCGAGTACCTCATGCGCGCCGCGCTGGACAAGGGGCGCGGGTTGAGGGAGGCCGAGCGCCAGGGTTTGCTGACCGCCTTCGAAGCTCTGGCGGCCTCCGGTCGCGAAGGAGCCCGGCTGGAGCGCTTGCTCGAGGAGATTCGTGACGCGGGAGAAGCTCCGTGAAGCGTCCGGTGTCCCGCCGGGTGCTTGGGCTGGCGCTCGGACTGGCCACGGTTCTCGCCGCGGCCTGTTCGGCGAGCTCCGAGGAGACCCGACGACCGAACATCCTGGTGATCGTCGTCGATACCCTGCGTGCCGATCTCCTGCCCTTCTACGGACATCCATCGGCCGAGACGCCTTTCCTGAGCGCCCTGGCCGAGCAGAGCCTGGTCTACGAGAACGCTACCTCGACCTCCTCGTGGACGGCGCCCGCGGCCGCGTCGCTCTTCACGGGGCTCTACCCGGATCAGCACGGTGTCCTGACCGGTCACGCGGCCTACCGCCAGAGCGGGAGCATCCGGCGCTTGAATCGGATCCCAGCCGAGATCGAGACCTTGCCGGAGATCCTGGGCCGGCTGGGCTACCGCACCTTCGGCTTCGCGGACAACTTCAACGTGGGGCAGCGCCTCGGCTTCGACCAGGGCTTCGACCATCTCGAGACCCTGCGCTTCTCGGGGGCGGACAAGATCCAGAAGCTCCTCGAGCAAGCCGCCGGGGAGATCCATGCAGCCGAGCCCTGGTTCGTCTACCTGCACTACATGGATCCTCACTCCCCCTACCACATGTGGTCTCCCTGGTTCGAAGCCCCGGAGACCTCCGCCCTGGCGCTTCCCACGGGAGGCTGGCCCAACCGGTTCGGGATCCACGAACTGGAGTGGCTCGCGGCGAAGGGAGATCCGACCGTGCCCGGCCGCGAGCGCTGGCGCCAAGCCTGGGACCTGGGACGGGCCGCCTACCTGAGCGAGCTCGAACGACTGGACCAGCTGATCGGCATGGCCTTCGAGACCCTGGGAGTGGATGAACGAACCCTGGTCGTGTTCCTCGCCGACCACGGTGAGGAGTTCGGGGACCACGGAGACCTGGGGCACCAGCCCAAGCTGTACGAGGAGCTGGTCCGCATACCTCTGATCCTTCGTCTCCCCGGCACGGACGCTCCGCGTGGACGGGTCTTGTCGCCCGTGAGCTTGATCGACGTCCTGCCCACCCTGCGTCTGCAGCTGGGGTTGGACCTGCTCCAGGCAGAGCCCGGCGTGCCGCTGCCGGAGGAGACCGAAGGCGGTGAGCGCGTCCTGTTCGCCATGCGCACGAGCGAGGAGTCCGGGACGACCCTGCGCTGCGTACAGCGCTCTCCCTACAAGGCGATCTTCCTGGAGGGGCCCACGGGGATCGAGCTCTACGATCTGTCCGAGGATCCTGCGGAGACCCGCAACCTGGCGCGCATGCAACCGGGACTGGCGCGCGAGCTCGTTGAGTTGTGGGAGGACTTCGAGCGCAGGGCGCCCCGCTTCGAGCGTGCCTTCGGCGAGCCGGTCCTGCAGACGCCGGAAGAGGACCAGCGCCTGCGGGATCTGGGGTACGGCGGGCGCTAGACCCCGGCGCGAACAAAATTCCGGTGGTGAGGTCCCGGAGCAACTCGGGCCGAGGTTCGATCCCTGGCTTCAGATCGGGTTCCCGGCTGGTCGAAAAGGCTGCCTGGAAAGGCGCGAGGAGCAATCGCACGGACAGGTCTGGATGGGCTGGGAATCCCGTTCGGACCCTTGGGAATCAGACACTTGAGGGTCACCTCGAGGAGACACGACTTGCTGCTCACGAACATCCTCCGTTCCAGGAGAAGAGGCCAGGAAGGAGGCGCCCTCGTCTTTGCCTTGATCGTCGTCATGATGGCGACGCTGTTCACGGCGAGCATCCTTCAGCTCACGTCCGCCGCATCCAAGCGCCAGGCCGCCGCGGTCGATGAGCTGCGGGCGTTCTACATCGCCGAGGCCGGCCTGAGCGAGTCCTTCGAGGCGCTGCGGGTCGGAAAGCGCGGACAGGTAGGTTCGATCGACGCACCGTCGCGCTTCGGCGACGGGTTCGTGTGGGTCGACGTCGTGCCCACCGACGATGGACAGCTGCGACTGGAGAGCACGGCGATCTGCGGGCGGGGAAGAACCACCCTGGCTGTCATCGTCGAGCCGGTCGAGGTTCCGTTGGGGATCTTCTCCGACGAGAGCCTGGTGGTCGAGTCGGCGCTCCTGGTGGACGGCTTCGACTCTTCCGAAGGTGAAGAGGAAACCTCGGGCGAGATCACGGTCGATCCGGCCTCTCCCAACCTGCACGTGGACCCGGAGAACAGCCTGGTCTTCTACGAGGGAGCCTTCTATCACTTCACCTCGTTCGAGGGGAACACCTACAGCTTCGACCACAGCATCAGCGTGGCCGAGCTCTCCGAGGATCCCGCCTACGGCCCCGAGAGCATGTGGGAGATCGACCCCGGGGACTTCAGCGACCAGGACCTGATGTCGGACGAGCTCTTCAGCCAGTTCTGGAACGGAAGCGGCTGGGATCCAGGCTACTGGGAGCTCATGGACCAATCCTACGGGGGTCTGCATCCGGACTTCCTGGACTTCGAGTACACGGGGGTCCAGCTCTACTTCACCCAGGTGCTCCA
>JAUIEE010000009.1 GCA_030428965.1 bacterium
TTCGTGGCCTACGTGGTCCTGAGGGATGGGTCGAACGGTCGCACCGCTCGCTTCCACCCGCGCATCTTCTACAAAGACTCTTCCCTGGTGTGGCGCGTCGCCAGCCACTTCGTCAAGGACGAGGTGGAATACTGGATCGGCAAGGGCGACGTGAAGTGGATCCGCATGTCGGACGGGGAGCACCTCTGCAGCGCCGAGGAGACGACCAACCTGCCCTACGAGATCCAGGCCGCCCTGGACGAGATCAGCCGGCGACGCAAGTCCCGCAAGGACGAGGAGGCCATCGAGCTCGTCCTGCGTCGCGGCCCCAAGGGACGGGTCGAGCCCTACGCCGACTTCACCGCGCCGCGGCGCGCGGCCCCCAAGATCCACCGCGGACGCAAGGTCGCCCGCCTGACCCGCAAGGACGACCCGACCTCCCTGACCTACGCACCGGGCTTCGAACCTGATTTTGCCCGCGGCGTGCTCGAGATCTCCTACTCGGGCAGCCGCACCTACGGCGGCGACCTGCGCAAGTTCCGCATCCGCTCGAAGAACCGAGAGATCCAGTACTACTTCATCCACTCGCCGACCCACGCCTGGGTCAACCCGCCCCAGGCCCTGACGCAAGAGCTCACGAGCCACGGCGTGCGACCGGTCGACGTGATCGCGGACGACGACATCTTCATCCCCGGCTACGAGTACCACTACTGGGACGAGAGCGTCGATCCCCCCGAGCTGCACAGCCAGATCCCCGAGGGCTACGCAGGCGAACCCAACGGCGTGGACGGGGATCGGGTGGACGCCTCGCGCTGGATCGAGAAGCTGCCCATCATTCGCGACTTCCGCCGCAAGGTCCTCGCTCGCCTCTAGGCCCCGGGGAGCCCTCCCGGGCTAGACTGGTCCCCATGCAGCGGGAAGTGGAACGACCTGCCTCCGGCACGGTGGAGCGCTGGTGCTGGGACCTGATCCAGGCCACGGACTGGGAAGCCAAGGCAACGCCGAGGCCCCCTCCGGATCCGGGCCTGGCGACCAGCTGGGAAGAGGCTGCGCCTCCTCGGCGGCTCAGCGCGGCGGGACGCCCTGACGGCTACCGCGTCGAGGATCGCAGTCGCAAGACCCCGCGCTCCCTCGTGAGGCCCGAGGCGCGTGCGCGCCTGCTGCACACGTTCCTGCACCACGAGCTTCAGGCCGCCGAGCTGTTCGCCTGGGCGGTGCTCGCCTTTCCGGAAACACCGCGGCGTTTCCGCCGGGGCCTCGTGCACCTGTGCCTCGAAGAGCTGGCCCACTTCCGCCTCTACGCCCGCGCCCTCGAACGACTGGGCTCGAAGCCGGGGGACTTCGGGGCCCGGGACTGGTTCTGGCAACGGGTCGCCGCCAGCGAGAGCGCACTGGCCTTCGTCTCGCTCTTGGGCCTGGGCTTCGAAGGCGCTAACCTGGACCACAGCGCCCTGTTCGCCGGGCGCTTCCGAGAAGTCGGAGACGAATCGAGCGCCCGCCTGCTCGAACACATCGAAGCGGAGGAGATCCGCCACGTGCACTTCGCCCGGCGCTGGTTCCTGCGTTTCAGCGGAGAGTCCCTCCGATTCGAACGCTGGAGACGTGAGCTTCCCGCTCCCCTGACCCCCACCGTGCTCCAGGGACGCCCGATCAACCGGGAGGCGCGCCTGCGGGCCGGCTACGACGAGCCCTTCCTCGAAGACCTGGGGCGATCCGCGAAGGTGCCGGAGGTTCGACGATGAGCCGCAGGCGCGCGTGGATCCTGAACCTCGAAGCGGAGCTCGAGCTCGAGCTCGCCGGGCGGGCCTACACCCCCAGCCGGCACCTGCGCCAGGTGGTGGCTCGACAGGCGCGGCGGCTCGTCGGCTCCCTGGTTCGACCGGACGACCTCGTCCTGGACGCTGCGGAAGAGCGAGACGCCAAGGGCTGTGTCGGGCTCGCCTGGTGTCCGACCCCCAGCGCCCTGGCGCGACTCCGAGCAGCCGGCGCCGAGGTCGGCCCGGTCCCGACCCTGGAGAGCCTGCAGCGGGTCAACGCCCGCCCGTTCGCCGCCCGGGTGCGCGCCTCCCTCGAAGGACCGAGCTTCCCCAAGCACGTCGTGAGCAGCCTCGAAGAGGCGCGCTCCGTCCTCGCCCGTGAAGCTCCCCTCGGATGGCTGGTGCGGCGCACCTTCGGCGCGGCCGGACGGGGGCGGCGGCGCATCGCGGGCGGGGGCCTCGAACCTGGAGAGGAGCGCTGGCTCGAGGCCTCCCTGCGCCGCGGCCCGCTCGTGATCGAGGCCTGGGTCCAGGTCACCGGGGAGTACACGCGCTCGGGCTGGGTGGAGAGCGACGGCTCCGTGCGCATCGCGCCGCCCTGCGCCCAGAGCACGACCCGAGAAGGCGCCTGGCTCGGGACCCGCGCCCTCGACCTGGGATCGGTGCGGCGTGAGGAGGACCGCGGGCTCGAAGCCGCGGCCGAGGCCGCCGGTAACGCCCTGGCCCAGGCCGGCTACTTCGGGCCCTTCGGAATCGACGCCTTCCGGTATCGGAGCGCTCCGGGAGCACGCGAGATCCTGCAGCCCCTGAGCGAGATCAACGCCCGCTTCACCATGGACTGGACCTCGGGCTGGAGCCTGAAGGCCCTGGTCACCGAGCGCTGAAGCAGAACTCCCTCCAAAAAAGGCGCTCCGCAACGTTCGCTCCAGGGGACGCTTCCGCTCCGTGCGTCCAGGTGACCTGACCCTCTCTCTCAGGTCCCTCCGACATGTTCCGCGCGCTGAGTATCCGAACGGTTCCCCCCTCTTCGGCGCCTTCCTCGGGCCCGAATCCCTGACCGTACGCCCTCGGCGTTCTCCGGATCGCGCGCGGAACATGTCTCTTCTTCCAGCCGAATGTCCTACACGCGGCCGCTTCCCCCCCGTAGCGGTTGCATGAAAGCCCGTCAGGCGCGAGCATGGTTTCATGGACCGGTTGCGGATCGACTACCCGTGCCCCTGGGACTACCAGATCATCGGTAGCGACGAGCAGCGCATGCGCAACGCCGTGGCGCTGCTCGTCGAGGGCAAGTACGTCTTGACTCTGGGCAACCGCAGCAAGAAGGCCCGCTACATGTCCCTGCACCTGACGGTCGAGGTCCAGAGCGAGGTAGAACGCCTGCGCCTGTTCGAGGCTCTGCGCAAGCACGACGACATCACCTACGTGCTGTAGGGCCGTGCGCGGCCTGCTGACATTCGAGGTCGTTCTGCGGGCGGCTCTGCTCGTGATCGGCCTGATCTGGTGCGCCCAGGTCTTGCCCCGTTGGCGTCAGGATTGGGAAGAGTTTCAGGAGAGTCAAAATACGGAGGAGCGCATGGCCCTGGCTCTCATCTGGACCACGACGGCGCTCGTCGTGCTACTTTTGGCGCGCTTCGTGGCCGCAGCCCTCCTCCGCTTGATCGCTCCGTTCTCGCATTGAGCGCGCCGGCCACCTGACCCAGGGAGATTCGGTGCCATGAAGTCCTTGTCCTCGCTTCTCTTCCTCCTGACCCTCGCGAGCTGCGCCGTGGACATCGATGAGCGCGAGGTCCTGATCCACCACGACGCCGAGCGCGACCGACTGGACGTGCTCTTCCTTCAGCAAGGAGTCTCCGCTGACGCTGAGGCCATCGCGGACAGCGTCCCCTTCCTGCGCCCGAAGGGTATCGAGGCTGCGACGGAACTCGCCACGCGCGTCCTGGACGGAAGCCGCGTGGCCGGCATCGGCTGGCCGCTCGACTTCGACCTGGACCAGGACGACCCGGAGTTCGAGCCCGGGGCCGAGGCCCGGTCTCTCCTGAAGGGCATCACCGTGCAGGAGGCCAAGGCGTTCCTGGACGACGGAAACCGGCTCTCCTGGTACCAGCACTTCCGCATCGAGCGACCGGGAGCGCTCCTCGGCTGGCTCAACGGGACCCTCAACGGCTGGATCCTCGATCAAGATCCGACCGACGAGAGCCCCTGGCCGAGGAGTCGCGACCTGTGCATCGAAGCAGCCCGGGGCGGCTGGACCTGGTGCCGTCTGGAGGGCTCGAGCCTCGTCCTCGAGATTCCGGCCCACGAAGGAGACGTCGCCCAGGTCCTCTTGGAACTGGCCGCCGGAGAAGCCTGGGGTGGTCCGCTCCTGCAAGGCGGACTCTCGTCGGTGCGCATCGCGGACGGGAAGGTGACCCTGGTTCTGGGAGAGAAGGGAGCCGATGTCTGCCAGCTGCGCTTTCGCGGCGAAGGACGCTACGACTCCAGGTTGCTGCAAGAGCTGCGAGGCCTCGGACGCATCATCCCCGAGTCCCTCGATCTCGATCAGCTCCGACGGAGCTACTTCCGAGACTAGCCCCGACAGGGTTACGGATTCGAAGGGGCGTCTTCGCGGCAGGGCACTCGGGTGACCTCCCGGGGCCACAGGCTGGCCCGCCTACCGTCCAGGGAAGCCTGGGAGCGATTGGCACGGCCTTTGAAACTCCAGGGCAACGTTTCGCCACCCTGGTCTCGTCCCTCAGCGCAAAGAAGGAGAACCGATGAAGACCCGAGCCACCCACACAGCGTCCGCGTTCGCGGGGGCCGCCGCCATGGCCGCCACTCTGTTCGTCAGCAGCATGGCCCAGACCCGGAGTGAGCCCGGCGCCCTGGAAGAGCGCGCGGGCATGCTGCGGGAGATCCTGCGGCACGTCGAGCTGGTCCAGCTCCCCGACGGCAACGGAGGACTCGCCAAGACGATTCGTTTCACGGGCGTCAACGTCCAGATCGTCAACGGCCTCGGGGCCACGAACGGCAACTCCCTCGACCCCGACAGCACCGACCCCTTGCTCACCCGGACGAACGGCGTCGGCAACCTGATCGTCGGCTACAACGAGCCGGGCAACCCGGTCGGGGACGACCGCAGCGGTTCCCACCACGTGGTCGCGGGCCGCGGGCTTTCCTACACAGGCTTCGGTGGCCTCGTCGCGGGCCGGGACAACACGGCCTCCGGAGCCTTCGCAACGGTCACGGGCGGTCGGCGCAACCGGGCCGAGGGCGAGAGCGCGACGGTCACCGGCGGTGAAGGCAACGTCGCCACGGGAATCGGCTCCAGCGTGAACGGAGGTGTCGCCAACCTCTCGACCGGCTTCTTCACGACGGTCAGCGCCGGCACGCAGAACCAGGCCACGGGCCAGTCCACCTGGATCGGCGCGGGCACCGGCAATCAGGCGCGCGGCTTCAACACGGCCATCCTCGGGGGCAGCTCGAACGAAACCCTCGCCGTCGATTCCGCCGTCACCGGCGGCCAGTCCAACCGCGCCACCGGCTCCGCGTCCCTGGCGGGCGGCGGTCAGGAGAACGAAGCCTCGGGGATCCTGTCCTGGGCCGGCGGTGGATCGAGCAACGCGGCCAGCGGCGTTCGTTGCGTCGTGGCCGGCGGCAACGGAAACGAGGCCTCCGGCTTCGACAGCTCGGTCACCGGCGGCTTCTCGAACCGCGCCGACGGCAACGGCTCGAGCATCGGCGGAGGTCAGGACAACGTCGCCACCGGCGCCTTCTCCTGGGCCGCCGGAGGGATCCAGAACCTGGCCACAGGTCCGCGCGCCTCGGTCAGCGGGGGACGCGGCAACGAGGCCTCGGGATTCGACGCCTCGATCAGCGGCGGCCTGTTCAACGTGGCCAGCGGCAACACCTCGAGCATCAGCGGCGGCCAATCCAACGAGACCTCCGGCGGCGTGGCCTGGATCGCCGGCGGCAACGGCAACACGGCCAGCGGCGAACGCTCCTCGGTCTCGGGCGGCGCCGACAACGAGGCCGCGGGCTTCGACGCCTCCGTGAGCGGAGGCGTGGGCGTTACCGCCAGCGGCAACTCCGACTGGCGCGCGGGATCGTGTTTCTTCTGTGAGCTTTAGGCGAAACCTCAGTCTCTTCCGGGAAGAAGTCGTGGGAGCCCGGTGCCAGGGCAAGCTTCTTCTCGGATACTGGACCGAGCTTTGGAGAACACTCGAGCAGGGCGATGCTTGGCCTGCTCGGTCAGCCTCACGCCTGTTCAAGCGATGCGCGACGCGTTCGTCGGATTCCTGCTGCTGATCGGATGCCTTCCGGGATGTGGCCCCCAATGCGCTGAGTTCCCTTGGGATGCGGAGGAGTTGTACGAATGTGTCGTGGAGCGGCCCCCGTACGGCAGCCGCTTCGGCCAAGTGGTCCCCTCTTCCGTCACGCCTCTGGCATGGCAATCCACGTCGCAAGTTCAGCGGGTGCTGGTCGCGATTGAAGGAAGTTCGGCGAAGCACGAAGAACTGTGGACCCTCATGGCCTTGAGTCGAAGTTCCTCCGCGCATGAGTTTCGATGGCGCAGGCCCTACATGAGCCATACCGGTCATTACGGTATGCGCACCATGGATCATCCTCCCAGCTCGCTCCAGATACGGGAGTTCTGCAACGGGATCCCCCCTGTCCACGATGGGCATTTCTTCGATCCCTGGACCTCGATCGTGTTCGACTGCACGGCCTGGCAAGGGTTGACCGGAGTCCCCGCTCCCCGCTCGCTCCCGAGCAGCGGATGGAACACGGGGGAATCATCGGCCGGGTACTACTACTAGTGCGACGAATGGAAGTCTTGATCGAGAAGATCCGCGCCACGACCGGTCGGGAGTTCTAGCCATGGTTCGCTGGTTACTTCCGGCCGCCTTCTGTTCGGGTCTCTTCGTGTTCGTGGCCCATCGAACGCCTCGCTGCGGAACGTTTCCCTGGAGCGTGGAGGAGCTGGCAGCCGAGATGCTGGACCCGCGGTTCGTCCCTGCCCATCACCTGAAGGGTCGTGAGGCGGACCGCGTTCGAATCTTGGCCTGGCAAGCCCATGGCGGCTCACGCCCCGACCGGGTTCTCTTCTTGATGGAGTTCGTGCCTCCGGCAGGCGAAAGGGTCTGGCTCCTGCAGGCCGCCTACCGCGAGGGGGACGAAAGATGGAAGTCCCCCAGCTCTTGCGGTACCGGGCAGGTCGGATGTCGGTTCCTGACAGCGCCGCCTGGCGAGGAAGAGATCCTCGCCTTCTGCAATCAGCTCGTACCCGTCTCCCGGGATGTGTTCTTCGACCCCAAGGTCACGACACGCTTTGATTGCGATGCCTGGCGAGCCGTCACAGGGAAAGCCCCGCCGACCTCCCTACCCGAGAGCGGATGGGACACGGGCTCGGACGACGTTTTCGTTTTCTAGCGACCCGCGCCCCTAGATCAGCTCGGCGTCCGACAGGACCTCGACCAGCGCCGGGCCCGGGTGCGCCAGCGCCTTGACCAGGGCCGGTTCCAGCTCTTCCTTCCGGGTCACGCGGATCCCGAGCGCGCCGCAGTTCTCGGCGTAGCGGGAGAAGTCGGGGTTGTGCAGGGAGGTCTGCCACACGTCCCACTCGCCGGCGCGCTGCTCCTTGGAGATCTTGCCCAGCTCGCCGTTGTGAAGCAGGACGTGAGTGAGGTTCATGCCGTACTTCACGGCGGTCGTGAGCTCGCCCATGTACTGGCCGAAGCCGCCATCGCCGCTGACCGAGACGATCTGGCGCCGGTCGCCCTCCGCGGCCCAGGCTCCCATGGCCGCGGGGAAGGAGAAGCCGATCGAGCCGAGGTAGCCCGACATCAGGACCGACTGGCGCTTGCACTCGAAGTAGCGTCCGAAGGAGTAGGTGTTGTTGCCGACGTCCACCGCGATCACGGCGTCTTCGTCCACGGCATCGGTCAGCGCAGCGAAGATGGCGGCCGAGTTGACGCCCTTGCCGCGGTCGTCTTCCCGGCGGCGTGCCTTCTCCTGGCGCCAGATGGCCCAGCGCTCGGCGATCTCCGCGCGCGGGTCGATCGAGCCTGTGCCCGCGGCCAGCTCGGCGAGGAGCGCCTTGGCCGTGACCGAGATCTCGCCCCACACCGGCACCTCCACCGGATGGAACTTGCCGAGGGCCATGCGATCGAAGTCCACCTGGATGGTCGGGATCTTGGGGGTGATGCCCGTGTGATTGGAGAACGAGGCGCCGAAGACGAGCAGCACGTCGGCCTCGTTCATGAAGTAGCTGGCGATCGAGGTTCCGCTGCGTCCCAGCACGCCGCAGGCCAGAGGGTGAGCGTCGGGAATCACGCCCTTGCCCTTGAAGGTCGTCAGGACCGGAGCCTGGAGCTTCTCGGCCAGGGCCGTGACCTCGTCCATGTGGAAGCGCGCGCCGTGGCCGACGACGACAACGGGGCGCTTGGCCTTGCGCAAGAGCTTCGTGGCCGCCTCCAGGGCCTCAGGTGCCGGAGCAATCTGTTCCGCGGCCACACGTCCAGCAGGTCCCGACGCCTCCGCCCCGTCCTTCGCCGGTAGCGTCTGCACCTCGTCGGGGAAGATCAGGTGCGCCACGTCGCGCTCGATGACCGCCTTCTTCAGGGCCAGGGTCGCCAGCTCGGCGTGCTTGCTGTCCTGCAGGACCGACTGGCTGAAGGCCGCGACCGCCGAGAAGGCCGAGGCCACGTCGATCTCCTGGAAGGCTCCCGGGCCGAGCACCTGGGTGTCCACCTGGCCGGTCAGGGCCAGCACCGGAGCGCGATCGACCTTGGCGTCCCACAGACCGGTCAAGAGGTTGGTGGCACCGGGGCCGGCGATGGAGAGGCAGGCGGCCGGGCGGCCGGTGAGCTTGGCGTAGCCCGAACAGGCAAAGGCCGCCGCGCCCTCGTGGCGAATGCCGAAGAAGCGCAGCTTGCCCGCCTCCTCCTGCAGCCGCAGGGCATCGGCCAGGCCCAGGTTCGAGTGGCCGACCATGCCGAAGACGGCGTCGAGGCCCCAGTTCGTGAAGGTCTCGGCTATGACGTCGGACACCGTGCGCCGGTGCTCGGACTCGGCCGGGAGTCCCACGTACACGCCGTCCCCGCGCTCTTCGATCTGGAAGGTCTCGACCCCGTCGTCGAAACCGGGGGCCTTGCCCGTGCAGGGGTGGTAGTCCCAGCCGTGCCAGGGGCAGCGCAAGAGTCCCTTCTCGATCGACCCTTCCCCCAGCGGTCCTCCCTGGTGGGGACAGCGGTTGTCCAGAGCGGCGTGCCGGCCCTCGAAGTGCGTCAGGCAGAGCGACTTGTGGCCAGCGACGACGGTCTTGACTCGACCTTCGGGCAGCTCGTCGCGCTCGAGAACTTTGTGCCAAACGAGTTGGGTTCGCTCCTTCGCCATAGCTGCTCTTCTCTCACTTTCGGGCTATCATCCGGATCGAACGTAGCCTACCGACCGCGGTCCTCGAACCCCAATGCTCCTCGCCAGCCTCGCCCTCCTGCTAGGGAGCGGACCTCTCCAGCCCGCCGACTCCGTGGACGCCGACATCCTCGTCGCCCTCCAGGGCTATCGACTGCCAGGAGCTTCGATCGCGGTCCAGGTTCGTGACCAGGTCGTTCTCGAGAAGACCTACGGCAGCGCGGATCACTCCAAGGGGATCGGAACGCCCACCTCCCTGGCCTACCCGATCGGCTCGCTCAACCACACCCTGGCCACGACCCTGGCCTTGATCCTGCACGAGGAGGGCCTCTTCGAGCTGGACGAGTCGATCGCGCAGCACCTGGATGCCCTCCCCGAAGCCTGGAGAAGCATCACTCCGCGCCACCTCTTCACCCACGCCTCGGGACTGGCCGACGGCATCGTGCCCCGCACTCCCGCCGAGCTCGGGGAACAGCTGCGCGACACCGCTCCCCTCTTTCCACCGGGCACCGACAGCTTCGAAACGGATTCCTCCTTCCACGTGCTGCGCCTGTTCCTAGCGGCCGCGGCCGAGAAGCCCTACGAGACCTCCATGGAGGAGAAGATCCTCGCTCCCCTCAGCATGCAGGAGTGCCGCTGGTTCGACCCGGACGAGCCTCCGTTCCGTCCCAAGGCCTACGAATGGACCGACGACGGCCTGATCGAGATCGCCGACGTCGTCTCCGATGCCCAGCCGGGCGAGCTCCTGGCGAGCGCGGGCGACCTGCTCCTGTTCGTGACCGGGCTCCGCGGCGACCAGCTCTTTTCCCGCAAGCTCGTTCGCCAGATCTGGTCCCCGGTCCCCATAACGCTCCAGACCCCCGGCAACCTCGGCACAGACGCCCACGGTCGCGAGCGCCAGGTCGGCCTGGGATGGTTCGTCGATCGCGGCCCGAACCAGCTCGTGCACCGCGGCTCCGACCGCAACGGCTTCTCGGCCCAGGTCGACCTCTACCGCAAGAGGGACGTCACCGTGGTCGTGCTCAGCAACGGCGCTGGCGGAGCCCAGGGCCTGGCCGAGATCGTCGGCCGGCACTACCTGAAGGAAGCTTCGGGCAAGCGCCGCAGGCGTTAGCTCTTCGTTGCCTGAAGCCGATGCCTAACGGCGAGCTCGCGCCGGCAGCTCGCTCGGAGTCATCCCTTGGCTCAGGTCGACCTCGAGCTCGAGCTGCTCTTCCTCTCCGAGCGCAACGCTCAACTCCCTTTGTAAATGCCTCAGGGCCCCTCCAGGGTCGACCGCCTCGAAGGTAAAGAACATTCGAACCTCATCCGATGGCCACAGAGGGCCCGACGAAAAGCTGCCGTCCGAAGCCGCCGGTGCCCAACGATCGAGTCCTACGCTGAAACCTTGAAGGGGATGCTCGACTTCATGGAGGCAAAACCAAACGCCCGGATACTGGATGGGATAGCTCGGCCGATGAAGGCGTCCACGAACGAGTGGGGCTCTACTCACGTAGACTACGGCCTCACGCTGCTCACCCACCAACAGCTCGACTCGATGGAACTCGCGTTTCACAGACTCCGCTTCAACAAAGAGGTAGATCGGAGCCTCAGCGGGTAGGTCTCCCAACTCGAACGAGCCATCCTCTGCCAGCTCGGCAAAGGGATGGTGGGTGGACATCCAGATCGGCTCACCTCTATCGAAAAGAAACTTGCTGAAGAAGTCGGTGTGCCGGAGTGGATCCTCACCTCTCGCGGGTCCGCGCACCAGGCTGGGTCGATACAGGAACTTCCAGCCGTCCTCGTTGTAGGCAACGATCCGTCCGCTGCTCACCGGTGCGCCATGGTTGTCTACAACCTTGCCACTCAGCTCTGCCCCCTCTCGGATGGGCAAGACATAGACACCTTCTCCGTCCTGAAGAACTTCGAGCTCGTAGCGATGCCAAGACTCGAAGGCATACCCCTTTCGACGAATGCTAAGGCTGAAGAGCTCTTCCGCCGGCGCATCTAGCCAGAAACGTCCCGCCTTGTCGGTCGTGGCGACGGTGACCGGGGACATCGGATCGTTCAAGAACACCCTGGCCCCGGACACCGGCCGGCCACCCTCGGAAGCACCGACGACGAGACCGGTGATCAACTCCCTCTCCTCCACCGTAGGGGATTGACGGACGACCTCTTCCATCTCCCGATCCGCCGTCGGTTTCGCCCCCTCGAAGCCCTGCCTGTCCTCGGCGCGAAGTTCAGGAAGAGAAACCGTTCGTGTCGTCTTCGACCTTCCTTCTGCCTCCGACTCCCTCGGCACCCTGGGAACCTCCGTGCTTCTCATAGATCCCCGGAACAACAACAACAGGAGCACACCCACCATCAAACCAATCCCTAGAAACCAACTCTTCATCCCGCATAGCCCTAAGGCGCAAAGCCCTGTGCCTCCAGCTCTCGAGCCGCCCGCAGACCGAACTCGAGGCTAGGGTGCGCGCGGTACTTGGGGTCGTCCACGAGATCCAAGATGCCCAGGCCTTCCGCAAGTGCGTCTTCCAAGACAGTCAGGAAGCTGAAGTGCTGAATGCCTAGATCGTCAAGAATGGCGAGGAGGCTGTCGTATCTCTGCTGGTTCTTCGGCTCCCAGGGGGGGGGGGCAAACCAGGGCAGGATGAGAACGGTCAGACGAGCTGATCGTCGAGAGGCTTCGGATTGAACGAGGCTCAGGGCTTCCTTCACCGCAACTTCTTGTGCTTCGAAGAGCTCGTTTGCCGAGGCTCCCCTTGCCTTGAAGCCCAGGTACAAGCGGTAGAGGTACGAGTAGTGGTACAAGGTCGGATGGATCGTCACGTCCGCCATACCTGACCGAACGAGGATCATCTGGCCCTGGTCGACGAAGGTGATGGGCGTCACCGAATAGTCGTTCAGATGAAACGTCAGGATCACGTGATCCTCGGACAGCGCGTTCAGGTAATCGCGGTAGTACTCACTGACCTGAGAAGCGTTGTAGCCCTCGACGCCGCCATTCCACCACTCGTAGTGGCTGCCGGGGTAGATCGACTGCAGGCCTTCGATGATCTTCGCTCTGCGGGTCACCGAGTCTCCGATGAAGAGCAGGCGAGCGTTCCCTGCCGGCTTTTGGAGGGAGTACTCGTTGGGCTTCGTGCCCCACTCGTTGTACTTCTTTCCGCCCAAGACCGGCCGATAGCCGAGCGCATCGTCCAGTTGGTGAATCCCCTTCTCCGGATGGAGAGGATGGTTCTCCTTCTTCTCGCGGGTTTCGAAGCTCTGGAGAGTGGCGGGCGGCTGCCAGCGGAGGGCGCACTCGGCAGCGGCCACGAAGAGAACCAGAGTCCCGAACATGGCGAGCCCCGCACGTTTCCACTTCATGCAGGTACTCTAATCGAGCTCCAAGAACGGATCTACTCGTTCCGAAACAGCAGGAGATCCGATTGGAAGGTCCGCCCTTTCAGCGACGCGCCAGCACGTCCAGGACCCCCTGGGCGTTGAAGGCCAGCTTGAGATGGAGGTAACTCTCCCGAGGCTCCTCGGCCAGCTCGGCCTCGCGCTCGAGCCAGGGCGAATCCACGATCTCGTACACCTGATCGTCCCTCAGGTCCGGATCGATGTCCAAACCCCAACGGTAGGCCAGGACATCGTGGAAGCGATGGATCACGGGACGCTCCCTCCAGTCGACGAAGCGCAGCTGCAGGTCCGCGCCGTCGAAGTCGAGCCGCACGTCCTCGGCATCCGCCGTCGAGAAACCGAGGTCGTAGGGCCGCGCCGTGCGCGCCGACACGCTCAGGCCTCGGGCCAGAAGAAGACGAACAGCCCCGCCGTCGCCAGCGAATAGATCAGGCCGTCGAACATCTCCTTGAAGGTGCTCGACCAGGTGCGACCGAACCAGATGGAGCCCCAGACGAGACCAAAGGAATTGGCGAGGAAGGAAACGGTCCAGGTGAAGCGAAAGACGAGCCGGCCGTCGGCACCGACGGGCAAGGCCATGGTGGCCACGTAGGCCACCAAGAGGGCCGTGATCACATTGAAGACGAAGGAGGTCGTCATGGACGCTCCCATGTTGATGGGACCGTCGGCCTTCATGACGAGGTAGCCCTTCGGACCCCGGTTGTACTTCTCGAGCCAGGCCGGGTCCTTCATCTGGGCGGCGTCGGAGCAGTGGGGGAAGGTGTACTGCACGCCTCCCCGGGCGCCGCTCTCCCGCAGGAACTTCATCATGCCGTCCTCGTCCGGCAGCCCCTTCCAGTCGCTCTTGTGGTGCGGCAGCACCATCCACATGCAGAAGCTGATGAAGAAGACGGCGACGCCGCTGAGCAGGATGGGCAACCAGAGCTGGCTGAGCTCGACCATGGGGATTCCTCCGCAAGCCTAGGACACGTCGTGGAGCCCACGGCCCCACCTCCAGGGGGGACGTGCGCCGAAGCGGGCCACTCCCCCCAACCCATTCTGGCTTTTTTGACCGGCCGGGCTCAAACCGGCCCCGGGAGCTAGCCCCGTTCCCTCCAGAGGCGCAGGACTTCGGCCTCCTTGTCCATGTCCCAGGCGGGCAGCACCCGTTCCTGGGTCTCCTTCGGCAGGGCGTCGTACCAGGCCATGCACGAGGCCGCCGTGTCCTCGATCGAACGGAAGCGCAGGCCCGCCCGCAGGGCACGTTCGATGCTCACGCGATGGAAGCCCTCGTAGTCCCCCTTCGGAGCCAACCAGATGGGGAAGCGCAGGCCTTGCTCGGCGGTGAAGTCCCCATCCACCCAGGTGAAGCTCGTGTCGGCTCCGCTGGCGGCGCGACAACCTTCGACCATGCGACGCATGGAGAGCTCCTCCGCCGGACCTGTGGCGTTGAACTCCCCCACGGTGCGGTTCTCGACGCAGGTCACGATCCACTCGGCCAGGTCGCGCACGTCGATGATCTGGATCGGGTCCTCCGGGGTCCCGGGCACGATCATCTCCCCGCCCAGGGAGGTGCGCCACGGCCAGTAGAGGAAGCGGCGCGACGTATCGCGCCGACCGACGATGTAGCCGGGCCGGACGTTGGTCGTGCGGCCGGGCAGAGCGGTCTCCGCCGCCTGTTCGCACAGGGCCTTGCCACCGCCGTAGTTCTCGAAGTTGGCGCCGAACTCCTCGACGGTGGGATCGTCCAGGGTGAGCAGCTCGGCGTCCTCGTCCATCCAGGGCGTGTCGTTCTTGGTGTAGACGGAGATGCTCGAGATGAAGACGTACTGGTCCACGTTGGGCGCCAGGAGCTCGGCCGAGGCGCGCACCATGCGCGGGAAATAGCCCGAGGTGTCGATCACCGCGTCGAAGCTACGCCCCTCGAGGGACGAGAGGCCCTTGGGGCTGTTCGGATCGCGCT
Organism: bacterium; assembly: GCA_030428965.1. Classification (GTDB taxonomy): domain Bacteria; phylum Planctomycetota; class UBA1135; order UBA1135; genus JAUIEE01. The sequence continues at coordinate 14,455 of JAUIEE010000009.1, forward strand.
TGGACTCGATGTCGGGATCCCGGGCCAGGCGACGGTCGTCGGCGGTCAGCTCCGGATCGCGGTTGCCCAGGAGCACCTCGACGCTGGGGGGCACGACCTTCTCGATGCCCGCCTCCTCGCGACGCTGTTCGGAGCTGCCGGAGTTGAAGAGGGTCAGCTTGTGACCCCGGGCCAGGGTGGCATCGATCAGGGCGGGCCCCAGGAAGCCGGTGCCCCCCAGGATCAGGATGTGCTGACGGCGGGCGCGGCCGAGGGAGGTGCAGCCGGAGAGTCCGGCCAGAGCTCCGGCGCCGAGGGAGGTCTGCAGGAACTGACGACGGGTGGCGGTCATGGTTCTCCTCGCGGGGTACGGGGGATGGCCGGTCTGCTACGGGGCTTGGTGGAGAGCTTTTCGGTTCCGGCCGGATTGCACGCAACTCGAACGTGGGCCCGGGTGAGCTAGCCGCCCGAGCGCTTGACGGTCCAGCCGCGCTCTTCGAGCAGGCGCACCAGGAGATCGCGGTGGTCCCCCTGGATCTCGATCACCCCGTCCTTGAGGGTTCCTCCGGAGCCGCAGCGCTGCTTGAGCAGCTTCGCGAGCGCCTTGAGCTCGGCCCCGGCCAAAGGCACGCCGGTGACGACGCTCACCCCGCTGCCCTTGCGCCCCTGGGTCTCGCGCCCGACGCGTACGACGCCGCCCCCGTCGGATCCGGCCTGGGCCGCCGCCACGCGTGCGCAGACGCACCCGGCCACAGGACGGGAGCAGCGAGGACACATCTTGCCGTACTGGCTCGACCAGACGACCCCGTCCCCTTCGGGCATGTGCTTCTTGCGCTTCACGGCTGGTGACCATTCTAGAGGACCGAAAGGGGTCGATCGCCAGGGGATTGCGCTAGGCTCGGGTGTTCCATGGCCACGCCCCTGCACTACCGCGTCCCGCCGTCCCTGGCCGGCCAGCGCCTCGACCGGGTGCTCGAGGCCCTGTGCCGGGAGCGCACGCGCGCCCAGCTGCAGAAGCTCGTGCGCCGCGGACAGGTCCGGCTCGACGGCCGCAGGGTCCGGCGCTCCAACGTCACCGTGGGCGGCCAGGCCGAGATCCAGATCCAGCTCGAGGCTCCCCAACCTGCTGCGGAACCTGCAGTGGAGGTCCTGCACGAGGACGAGCACCTCGTCGTCGTCCACAAACCGGCGGGTCTGTTGACCCATCCGGCTCCACGCAGTGAGGCGCCGGACGTCGCTGGTGCCCTGAGCGAGCGCTACGGTCCGTTGCCGACGCTCCTGGGGGAGGAGCGGCCGGGCATCGTGCATCGCCTCGACCGGGAAACGAGCGGTGCGCTCGTCGTCGCCCGGACGTCGGAGGCCATGCAGGGCCTGCGCGAGCTCTTTCGCCGGCAGGCCGTCGAGAAGATCTACGCCGCCCTGGTCTCCGGCCGCCCCCCCACCGAGCCGTTCGAGGTGGACGCGGCCCTCGAACCTGTGCCGGGCAAGCTCGACCGCCAGCGCATCGCCCGGGGGCCCGGGGGCAAGGCCGCGCTCACGCGCATGCGAACGGTCGAAGCCTTCGCGAACCACGCGCTCGTGCACTGCCGCCCGAAGAGCGGACGGCGCCACCAGATCCGCGTGCACCTCGCTTCGCTCAGCCTGCCCGTGGTCGGCGACAAGCTCTACGGAACGAAGCAGCATCGCCCCTTGCCCGGCGGACTGCGACCGAAGCGCCAGGCTCTGCATGCGCTGGGCCTGGCGTTCCGTCATCCGATCGACGGAACCCAGGTGAACTGCGAAGCCCCGCTGCCCGGGGACTTCGCCTCGATCCTGAACGCCCTGCGCGCGGGCTGAGGGATCTTCAGCCGCTGAGGTGGTGGCAGGCCGTGGTCTTGATCAGGACCACGACCTCCTGACCCCCGGACAGGCCCAGCTCGCTTGCGGCGCTCGGCGTGATGCGCGCGCGCACCTGCTCTCTTCCCAGCTGCAGGGTGACGACGATCTCGTGTCCGATCGGGTCGGTGCTCGTGATGCGCGCGGGCAGAGCGTTGCGCGCGGAAGTCGCGGCCGGTCGCTCGCGGCAGAGGATCAGGTCCTCGGCGTAGAGTCCCACCTGTCGAGACGTCCCCACGGGGTGGGCGCACAGCGGTGTCGCCAGGCGCAGCCCTTCCCCCAGCCCCATCAGGGTCACCCCGCCCGCCTCGTCGTGACTCTCCACCTCGAGGCGCAGCAGGTTGTCCACCCCGACCAGTTGCGCGACGCCCACGGCTTTCGGCTTGGCGAGCACCTCCAGGGGCGTGCCCTGGGCGATCACCTTGCCCTGCTCCAGCACCAGGCAATCGTCGGCCAGGGCCAAGAGCTCCGCGGCTCGGTGGGTCACGAAGACCATCGGCAGGCCGAGCTCGCGCTTGGCTTCGAGGAAGAGCGCCAGCACTTCCCGCGACAGCTCGGGGTCGAGGGACGCGGCCGGCTCGTCGCACAGCAGCATGCGCGGGCGTGCGAGCCAGGCGCGACCCAGGGCCACCCGCTGGCGTTCACCGCCGGACAGGGCGGAGGGACTGCGCTCGAGCAGCGCCCCGAGGCGCAGGATCTCGATCAGACGCTGCCCGCGGGGCGACTCGAGCTCCTCGGCTGCACCCGGCGCGAAGGTGAGGTTGGCGCGGATCGACAGGTGCGGGAACAGGAGCGGATCCTGGGGCACGAGCGCCAGTCTCCGTTGCTCGGGAGCCGACCACCGCCCTCCCGGCCGTCGGGCGAGCAGCTCTCCCTGCACTTCGAGCAACACCTCGTCGGGCCGGATCAGCCCGGCCAGGATGTGCAGCAGGGTCGTCTTGCCGCTTCCCGAGCGACCGAAGATCCCCAGGACCGGTCCCTCGGAGGCGGAGTCCACCTCGAGGGAGAAGGCGCGCCGCCGGTAGCGGGTCTGGATGCGGATCATCCCGAAGCAAGCCTCCTTTCCCCTCGGCGCAAGAACCAGAAGGCTCCGAGCAACGCCACCAGGGAGAAGAACACGCTGATCGCGGTCAGCCGCACCACCGCGGCCTCCGAGCCGGGAACGTTCAGCAGGGTATGGACGGCCAGGGGTATCTGGCGCGTCTCGCCCTCGATGTTGCCGGCCAGGACGATCGTCGCGCCGAACTCGCCCAGGGCCCGGGCGAAGCTCAGCACGCAGCCCGCCAGGACACCGGGCAGGGCCAGGGGCAGCGTGATGCGCACGAAGGTGTCCAGGGGGCCGCGGCCCAGGGAGCGGGAGACCTGCTCGAGGCGCGGGTCCACCCCGAGCATGGCGATGCGCACGCTCTCGACCAGCAGCGGAAAGCCGACGACCGCGGCCGCGAGCACGCAGGCGCCCTGGGTGTAGGCGATGTGCTCCCCGGTCAAGGCGTACCAGGCGCGACCGATCGGACTGGAGCGCCCGACGAGGTGCAGGAGGAGGTAGCCGGTCACGACCGGCGGCAGGACCAAGGGCAGCATGACGACGCCCTGGACCAGGGCGCGCCAGCGAGAGCCCCAGCGAGCCAGGAGCCGGCCGAGGAGAAGGCCCGGGAGAAAGGAGAGCGCCACGACCGCGAGGGCGACCTGCAGGGAGAGTCGGATGACGCCGAGCTCTTCAGCGGACATGGCTAGGGGCCCTCCGGGAGAGAGAAGCCCGCCTCGGCCAGGATCCTGCGGGCCGGTTCGGATCCGAGGTAGGCCAGGAACTCCGCCGCCAACTCGGTCTCGACCAGGGACACGGCTCGGACCTCGACCGGAGCGTGGGTCTCGTCGGGGAGCGCGAACAGGAGGTCGACGTCGGCCAGGCGCGCATCGGTGCGGTAGACGAAACCGGCCACGGCCTGCCCCGACGCCACGCTCCTCAGCACGGCGCGCACGTCCTGCTGCCCCACGAAGAAGGGCTCCAAAGCGGAGAGGTCGCCGGTGGCCGCGAGACTGGCACGGGCATATTCGCCGGCGGGGACGCCGCGATCGGCAACGGCGATGCGATCGGCGGGACGGCAGCGGGCGGCCAGCTCGGCCGGCGTCGTGGGCAGCGGATCGAAACGGGACGGGGTGGCGATGCAGACCAGGCCGTTGCCCGCGATCACGCGCTCGGCATGCACCTGATCGGACTCGCGCAGGAGGTCGATCCAGCGCCCATGGGCGGAGAGGAAGACGTCGGCAGGGGCGCCGTCGCGAATCTGACGCGCCAGGCCGCTCGAAGGACCGAAGCTGGTGCGCAGCTCGGCTGCCTCGAAGCCCTCCTCCAGGGCGAGGACCAGGTCGGTCGTGCTCGCCGCGGCAAACACCACCAGCTCGGGCCGTCCCGGTTCGGAGCAAGCGACCATGCCCATCCAAGCGATCAGGTGCAGGTGCAGGGCCTGGGTCTGGGGTGCCCGAATCATCGACAGGTGCCTTCGCTTCCGCAGCGGGCGGCGATTGTACGCGAAGCCCGCGGTAGGTACCGTCCTGTCATGCGGAACCTCTTGGCTCACATCACGATCTTCGACCTCGGTTTCCTTGCCCTCGTCTTCTTCGCAGCCATCAGCATCAGCCTGTGGCTCGCGCGCGTCGCCGGACGCGAAACGCACTAGCCCACGCCCCTTCCGGTGAAACGAGACGAACAGGATCCCCCCGCCGGGGGGCGCGGCATCTTCGCCTCGCTGAAGTCCGCCGTGGGAGGAGGTCAGCACGACTACACCCAGGGCAGCCTGCGCCGCGCCGTCTGGCTCCTGGCCGTGCCCATGGTGCTGGAGCTGGCCATGGAGTCGGTCTTCGCCGTCTGCGACATCTTCTTCGTGAGCAAGATCGGCGACGACGCCGTCGCGGCGGTCGGGGTCACCGAGGCGATGCTGACGATCGTCTACGCCCTCGCCATCGGGCTCGCCATGTCGGCCACGGCTCTGGTCGCCCGACGCATCGGCGAGAAGAACGTGGACGGGGCCGTGCGTGCCGCCACGGCGGCCATCGCGGTCGGCATCGCCGGTGGGCTCCTCCTGGGGGTGCCCGGCTACCTCTATGCGGAGGAGCTCCTGGCCCTGATGGACGCCCCCGAATCCGTGGTCGCCATCGGCGCCGGATACGCACGGCTGATCCTGGGCCTCAACGTGGTCGTGCTCCTGATCCACCTCCTGAACGGCATCCTGCGCGGGGCAGGCGATGCCAGCCTGGCCATGCGCAGCCTGTGGATCGCCAACGCCATCAACCTGGTGCTCGACCCCTGCCTGATCTTCGGACTGGGTCCCTTCCCCGAGCTCGGGATGACCGGCGCTGCCGTGGCCACCTGCATCGGCCGAGGGACCGGGGTGCTCTTCCAGTTCGGCGTCCTGCGGGCGGGCTGGGGCCGGCTGCGCCTGGTGGGACCGGCGGTGAAGCTGCGGCTGCACCTGGTCAAGGAGATCCTGAGCCTGTCCATGGGCACGATCGGCCAGCTCCTGATCGCCACCTCGAGCTGGGTCGTGTTGATGCGCATCGTCGCCCCCTTCGGCGACACGGCCCTGGCCGGCTACACGATCGCGATCCGCATCGTGATGTTCGTCTTCCTGCCGGCCTGGGGACTGGCCAATGCCGCCGCCACCCTGGTGGGGCAGAACCTCGGCGCGGGCCGACCTGAACGCGCCGAGCAGGCCGTGTGGACGACGGGCCGCTACAACATGGCCTTCCTCGGCAGCGTCTCCGTTCTGTTCTGGGTCTTAGCGCCCGCGCTGATCGGGATCTTCACCGAGGACGCGGCCACCCGGGAGACGGGGGTCGCCGCCCTGCGCACCTTCTCGGTCGGCTACGTGTTCTTCGCCTGGGGCATGGTCATCGTGCAGGCCTTCAACGGCGCGGGAGACACGATGACCCCCACCAAGATCAACTTCCTGTGCTACTGGCTGATCCAGATTCCCCTGGCGTGGCTCATGGCCCGCCCCCTGGGACTCGGGCCGCCGGGGCTGTTCTGGGCCGTCTGCATCGCCCAGTCCATCCTCGCCGCGGTGGCCGTTCTCTGGTTTCGCCGCGGCAAGTGGAAGGAGGTCCGCCTCTCGACCGACGCGTAGGGAGCCCGGAACACCGCTGCTCGAAAAAGAACGGTTTTTGCCTGGGGACATCGTCCCAAAACGGCGCACGGTTGCGTGGATCTCGAAGAGGAGGATTTCGAACGATGGCCATGAATCCCGAAGAAATGGCGGCGAGCATGTTCGCCAACCTGAAAGACAAGACCGGCAAGAGCCTGGCCGAGTGGCTGAAGATCACCCGCAAGGCGAAGCTCGAGAAGCACGGCCAGCTGGTCAAGCTCCTCAAGGAAGAGCACGGCATGACCCACGGGTTCGCCAACCTGGTGGCCCGTGAAACGCTCCAGCCCTCGTCCGAGGCCCCCGACGACGAGGCCCTGGTCGCGGCCCAGTACTCCGGCCCGAAGGAGGGCCTGCGACCGATTTACGAAGCTCTGATCCGGGCCGCCTCGCAGCTTGGGGACGACGTCGTCGTCTCCCCCAAGAAGGCCTACGTCAGCCTGCGGCGCACGAAGCAGTTCGCCCTCGTCCAACCTTCGACTCGTACAAGGGTCGATCTGGGTCTCAACCTGGGGGACGAGCCCACGAGCGCTCGCCTGGAAGCCTCCGGCAGCTTCAACCAGATGGTCTCCCACCGAGTTCGGCTCGGCTCCCAGAAGGACGTGGACGGGGAAGTGAAGAAGTGGTTGAAAGAGGCTTACCGGAAGGCCTGAAGCCTTCGGGTCGCCCATGCCACACCTCTTCCCCGCCCTCTCCCCCGGCTGCGTAGCTCTCGCTTGCGGGGAGATCGACTTCGGGAGCAAGCGGGTGCACGCCGCTGTCGTCGGCGTGCGCTCCTGAGGTCCCGCCCATCGCCATGGAAGACGGCCCGCACCTCACCCCCACGGCCCTCGTCACGGGCGCGACGGGCTACATCGGAGGTCGCCTGGTCCCGCGGCTGCTCGAGCGGGGCTGGAGGGTGCGCTGCCTGGCGCGTGCCCCGCGCAAGCTGCGCCATCGTCCCTGGGCGGACGATCCCAAGGTCGAGATCGTGTCGGGCGATGCCAGCCGTCCCGAGGACGTCGAGGCCGCCATGCGCGGCGCCGAGGTGGCCTACTACCTGATCCATTCCATGGAGCTGGCGGGATCCGAGTACGGGGAGCGTGATCGGCGCCTGGCCGAGGTCTTTGCCGGGGCCGCGGGCCGCGCCGGACTGAAGCGCATCATCTACCTAGGCGGCCTCGGCGAGACGGCGGACAACCTGAGCGAGCACCTCGCCTCGAGGCGCGAGGTGGAGCAACTCCTGGCCTCGGGCCCCGTTCCCGTGACGGTGTTCCGAGCCGCCATGATCATCGGCTCGGGATCGGCCTCCTTCGAGATCCTGCGCTACCTGGTCGAGCGGCTCCCGGTCATGATCACGCCGCGCTGGGTCAGCACCCGCTGCCAGCCGATCGCGATCCGCAACGTGCTGCACTACCTGATCGCGTGCCTCTCGACGCCGGAGACGATCGGCAAGACCCTCGACATCGGCGGGGAGGAGATCTTCTCGTACCGCACGATCATGAAGATCATGGCCGAGGCCCGGGGGCTGAGGCGGCGCTTCGTGCTGCCCGTCCCCGTGCTCACGCCGCGGCTGAGCTCGATGTGGATCCACTTCGTGACCCCGATCAACCATCGCATGGCTCGCCCCCTGGCCGAGGGCCTGCGCAACGAGGTCATCTGCCGCGACGACCTGGCACGCAGGCTGATGCCCCAGGAATTGCTCGGCGTGCGCAAGGCGATCGACCTGGCCCTGCAGAACCTCGCCCTGGGTCGCGTCGAGACCAAGTGGACCGATGCCGGCCCCATGCCCGGCGACCCCGACTGGTCGGGCGGGGTCCTGTTCGAGGACAGCTGGAAGGTGGCGATTCGTGCCAGCGAGGAGGAAGTCTTCCGGGCCGTTTGTCGCATCGGGGGCGGCAACGGCTGGTACGCGGCAGACTGGCTCTGGAAGCTGCGGGGATGGATGGACCGGCTCGTGGGTGGCCCCGGGCTGCGGCGCGGACGACGGGACCCCGAGCAAGTGGGCTACGGAGAAGCGCTCGACTTCTGGCGGGTGACCGACATCCAGGCTCCCGAGAGCCTCACGCTGCACGCGGAGATGAAGCTCCCGGGCGAAGCTCAGCTCTCCTTTCGAGTGACGAAGCTGGGGGACAGCGGCAAGACCGAGCTCCTGCAGGAAGCCCGCTTCGCCCCACGCGGACTGGGAGGGCTCGCCTACTGGTACTCGGTCGTTCCCCTGCACGGCATCGTGTTCCGTGGGATGCTGAAGGGCATCCGACGCAGCGCCGAAGCCGCGGGCGGCCCCTATGCGGAACCGCCGGAGAAGGTGCAGCGGGTGTCCTAGTATCCCGGGTCGGAGGTTCCCGGGCCTCGACCCCCATGCGCAGGATAGCGCAGCCCCGGACTACGTCAGGGGACGCGACGCCCCTGACCGGCCCGGATCTCGTGCAGGGCTCCCGAAGCGAAGGGTCCGAAGGCCTCGCGCTCGCCCGAAGGCCAGTGGACGAGGACTTCCTGCACCTCCTCGGCATCTCCCAGGCCGACGTGCACCCGCGGGTCGTTGGAGGCCGCGAAGCTGTAGGCGGACTCCACCCGTCTGCGCAGGATGCCGTTCGCCGTGCGAAGCTCGAGGACGGCGTGCAGCGCGTGGCGGCCGGCATCGTCCAGCACCGAGAACATCGCCCAGGCTCCGCCGCCAGCGTCGTTGCGCAAGAGATAGGGCGCTCCCTGGGCATTCGCGACCAGGATGTCCACGTCCCCGTCGTTGTCCAGGTCGCCGAAAGCGGCCGCGCGGCTGGTATCGACCAGCTCCTTGCGGGTGCCGCCGCGCGGTAGCTTCTCCTGGAAACGGGTCGGCTCCCCGGCCGGAACGAACAGGAGGTTGGCCTCCGCGTAGGGGTCGTCTGCGCGGGGCGGTTGCGCGTAGCGCTTCACGCGCCCGTTGGCCACGTACAGGTCCAGGCGGCCGTCGTGGTCGAAGTCCGCAAAACCCATCCCGAAGCCGGTGAACTCATAGCTCGAGCGGGCCAGCCCCATGGCGGCCGTCGCGTCCTCGAACCAGCGGCCGTTGTTCAGGTAGAAGGTGTTCGTCTCGTCCCGCACGTGCACCACGAACAGGTCCAGGTCCCCGTCGCTCTCCACGTCGACCGCGGCCACGCCCATCCCCGCTTCCGACTTGCCCTCGGCGTTGACCGAGCACCCGAGGGCCAAGGACTCATCGGTGAACGTCCCCTGGCCCGAGTTGATCCAGAGCTGGTTCGGCATGCCGTCGTTGGCCACGTACACGTCGATCCTGCCGTCTCCGTTGAGGTCCGCGCACACCACCCCGAGCCCGTTCCCGAAGCTCTTCTGGATCCCCGCTTCTCGACTCACGTCGCGGAAGGTGCCGTCGCCCTCGTTGCGGTAGAGCACGTCCGGCAGCGCCTGGCGGTAGCTGTTGGGGTCGCAGTAGTCGCGCTCGCCGGTCTCGCTTTCGCACTCGATGTCGGACTCGAGGGACCACTGCAGGTAGTTCACGACGAACAGGTCCAGGTCCCCGTCGCCGTCGTAGTCGAAGAAGGCCGAGCTGCTGCTCCAGCCGGGGTGCCCGACTCCGGCCGCCCGGGTCACGTCCTCGAAGCGCCCGCCCCCGAGGTTCTTGTACAGCACGTTGGCCTGCAGGTTGTTGACGTACAGATCGACCCTTCCGTCTCCATCGTAGTCCCCCGCCGTGCAGCCGATTCCATAGCCCTCGTCCCCCACGCCGGCGGACTCGGTCACGTCCTCGAAGCGCATCGCGCCCAGGTTGCGATACAGCCGGTTTCCCTGGCCGGGGCGGGGACGGCGAAGGTCGCCGCCCTGCACGAGGTACACGTCCAGGAGGCCGTCTCCGTCGAAGTCGAACAGAGCCACGCCGCCCGAGAGGGTTTCCGGAAAGAGGTACTGACGCTGGGTACCGAAGCTGTGGACGAAGTCGATCCCGGAGCCATCCAGGACGTTGCTGAACCAGGCTTCTTCCGAGGAGGCGGACGGGCCGGCCTGGGAGCCGGGTGCGCCGCTGCCGCAGGAGGCGAAGCCGAGAACGACGGCCGGAAGGCCCGTGAGCCAGGGCCCCTTGGAAACGAATCGGAACATGGATCGGATGCTTCCAGCCAAGGTCGCTCTAGTTCCGCCGGAGAAAGGCGCCCATCTCGGTCACGCGCTCGTCGGTGGGAGCGAGCTCGTAGGCACGTTCGTAGTGCTTCTGCGCTTCGCCGCGCTGACCGAGGCGCAGGTAGACCTTGCACAGGCTCAGCTGAGCGGGAAGGTGGTTGGGCACGCGCCGGGTGACCTCGAGCAGGCTGTCCCGGGCTTCCTCCCAGCGCTCGAGGCCCAGGCAGCACTCCGCGAAGAACAGGTAGACCTCGGCGCTGCGGGTGTCGAGGGTCAGGGTCACCTGCAGCGCCTCGTAGGCTTCGCTCAAACGCCCCAGCCGCATGAGCGCCCGACCCAGGGCGAACTGGGCCTGGCCCACCAGAGGCGAGAGCTCGACCGCCTCGCGCGCGTAGCCCAGGGACTCCTCGAAGCGCTGCATCTGAAAGGTGCACTCGGCGAGGTTGATGAGGACGGCGAAATTCCCCGGGTCGATGCCTTTCAAGCGCAGGAGAAGCTCGAGGGCACGGTCGTACTGCTGGGTCTTCTGGTAGGCGACCGAGAGGTTGTTCAGGACGTTGACGTCGTCGGGGCGTTCGGAACGGGTCTTCTCGAGCAAGGCCAGGCCCTCCTCGAGTCGGCCCGCGTCGAGCAGGCTCCCCGCCGTCTCCAGCTGGCTCGCGAGCCCCGCGATCATGCCCCCGCGCAGGGCGGCCGTCCGATCCGGAAGGAAGCGTGTGACCGGCTCTTGCCCCAGTGTGAGGTGCCGCTGGGCCTTCTCCATCTGGTCGAGACCCCGGTACGCGGAGCCCAAGAGGAAGTGCGCCATCTTGTAGTTCGGGTCGAACTGCAGCGCCGCCTGCAGGTGGTCCCGGGCCGCGCCGTAGTCCTGACGCGCCAGGGCCACCTGGGCCAGACCGACCAGCGGCACGGGCGAATCGGGGACGAGCTCGGCCGCCCGGGCGAAGGACGCCTCGGCCTCGTCGAAGGAGCCCGACTCGTGCTGCAAGAGTCCGAGCTGATGGTGGGCCGGCGCGTAGCGGGGCGAGGAGCGGGTGATGGCCAGGAGGCCGTCGAAGGCCTCGTCCACCTCCCCCATCGACAGGAGCGCCACCGCACGACGATAAGGCCAGACCGGATCCCCGGAGAGGCTCGCCGCGTTGTCGAAGCTCTCGACGGCCTCGTTCCACAGGGAGTTGGCCTCGTAGGCCACGCCCAGGGCGCCGTGGCTCTCGCCGCTCTTCGGATTGGCGTGGACCGCGTCGATCTGCCGCTGGATCACGGCCGAGACGTTGGCGTCCAGGGCCTCGGGACGCAGGGGCAAGACCGGGGCCGGCGGCCGGGTGTAGAGGTAGACCCCCAGGCCCAGGACAGCCAGAGCCCCGAGCACGTAGACGTGCACCGAGCGCTTCTTCGGAGCCGGGGGCGGATCTTGGGCTCGCGCTGCGCTCATCGTCGGTGGTTCCCACGGAGGCTCCGACCAACCGGGGACCCTCGCCCCTTCAGTTTATCCCCGTCCTCGCCGGGGCCCAATCCCTCAATCGCGTCCGATCGGAAGGCCTCGCCCCAGGTCAGCTACCGCCCGGCCGCCGGCCCGGTGCGCTCCACCTGCAGCTTGTCCATGCGACAAGGCGGCGGCGCCTGGGGAGCAACCGATCGAACCATCGACCGCCCCTACTCCCCGGAACTCGACTCCGAAGCACCTTCGGCCGCTGGCATGGCCAGCTGCCGCAGCTTCGCCATGACCTCCGCTTGGTTGGCTGTCACCAGCTGCTTGCCCTCGTAGAGGCGCAGATGGGGCAGACGACTGATCCGGTACTGGCGCGCGACCGGCGAGCGCCATTTGTGGATGTCGATCTTGCGCAGGCGAACGGAGGAGCTCTTCATCACGAGGGCCTCAACCTGAGGCCCCTGGCGCCGGCAGGAGCCTCACCACTCGGCGCCGAACTCCACCACGGTCCAGTCCTTCTCGTCGAGGTGATCCTCGATGTCCACCTCGTCGCCGGTCGAGATCGTGGCCACGCGCTCGACCTGGTCCGTCTTCACGGGCTCCTGCTGCTCCGCGGGGGAGCTCGAAGCACTGGTTTCCTCGACGGGGACAGCCTTCTGGCAGCCCCAGGCCCAGAGCACGGCAACGATCCAAAGCTTCTTCATTTAAGGTAGAGTTCGGCGCGCGGCCGGGCGTGGCTCGAGGCCCAGGGGTTAAGCCGGGGCGACTCACCTCGGGGGCATTCTAGCCCTGCCGGCAGAGGCCGTGCGTAGAAAGGAGATCAATTCCAACGCCGGCTCGGGTTGGGCATCGGGCGCGGACGATACCTCCAGCGTGCACCTTTCGACCTCGATCCCCCCCGGCGAGAAGATCCTGCGCAAGTTCAAGCACGGCTCGTTCGGCGACCTGTTCTTCAGCGTGGGGCTGGGCGCCGGGCTCGTCTTCGGCGCTCGCTACCTGCGCGAGGCCGCGGCGGAACTGCCCTGGTTTGCATGGATCGTCGCAGGCCCGATGGTGTTCCTGGTGGGACTCTTGATCCTGCTCATCATCAGCGCCGCCTTCGGATCCTTCCTGGCCGGGCTGAAGCGCACCAACTGGACGGTGCAGATCTCGAGCCGGGGCGTCTACCTGAACCTGCGCTCGTACCGCAACGCCCACTTCGAGGGGGACGATCCCACGGTCGTCTTCTTTCCCTTCGGCGAGATCGTCTCGGTGCGCAAGGTGCGGGAGAGGTCGAGCCGCGAGACCTCCGACGGAACCACGATGACCCTGGCGACCTACGTGGAGCTCGACGTGACCCCGGTGGACACGACGGCTCTCGCGGAGGCGGCCCGGAGGGAGCGCGCGCGCGAGGCGCCCGAGACGAGCTTCCTGGGCATCCGCTCGCGCACCAAGCACAACCACGTGACGGTCTTCGTCCCGAGTCCCGGTCGGGTGCGGGTGGAGTCCTTCCTCGGGCTCGTCGGAGCCCTCGGGGAACACACCCGCAGGCTGGAGACCCGCAGCATCGACCTCAACGCCGAGCAGAACGAACTGTCCCTCGAGGAACGCGCCCTGCAGTTCGCCGAGCGCGGCAAGGTGTTCGAGGCCCGCGCCCTGGCCAAGTCGGAGCTGGGGCTCGAGAAGGACGAGGCGCGGGCCTGGCTCGACTCCCTGACCCGGGAATCGGCCTAGGACGTCGGAACCCGAATCGACTCGACCATGTCCTGCACGTCGGGCGGTGGCGGCGCGCTCATCAGCGAGACGCCCACGGCCACGACGAAGTTGATCAGCATGCCGAGCGTACCGATCCCCTCCGGGGAGATCCCGAACCACCAGTTGTCGGGCACGTTGGCTTCGGGGTACAGGAACTTGAAGTAGACGATGTAGCCGGCCGTGAAGGTCAGGCCGATCGACATGCCGGCGATGGCCCCTTCGCGCGTGGCCCGCTTGGAGAAGATCCCCAGGATGATGACCGGGAAGAAGGACGAGGCGGCCAGCCCGAAAGCGAACGCAACGACCTGAGCCACGAACCCGGGCGGATTGATCCCCAGGTACCCGGCCACGCCGATGGCGAGCGCAGCGGCGATCCTGGCGTAGAGCAGTTCCTGCCGGTCACTGATGCCCCGGGCCAGCGTTTTCTTGATGAGATCGTGGGATACGGAAGTCGAGATCACCAGCAGCAGTCCGGCAGCGGTGGAGAGTGCCGCGGCCAGGCCGCCGGCGGCGACCAGGGCGATGACCCAGGGAGGCAGGGCGGCGATCTCGGGATTGGCC
>JAUIEE010000010.1 GCA_030428965.1 bacterium
ACCTCGGCGATCATGTCGAGGAGCAGATTCGAGCCGCCCTCCTGGTCGCGGATCTGGTGCTCTTCGTGGTCGACGCCCGCGACGGCATCACGCCCCTGGATCGCGAGGTGGCCGCCCGGCTGCGGGGGTTCGAGCGACCGGTCCTTCTGGTGTGCAACAAGGTCGAGAGCGACTCGATCGAGTGGGCCGTGGAGGAATTCCACAAGCTCGGGGTCGGCGAGGCGCACTTTCCGATCAGTGCCCAGAACGGAACGGGCCTGGAGCCCTTGTACGCGGCCGTGGCCGAGCGCTTGCCGGCCCGGCGGGCCGAGGAGAAGCGACCGGCGCCCTCCCTGAAGATCGCCATCGTGGGGCGTCGCAACGCTGGAAAGTCCACCCTGGTCAACAACCTGGCCCGGGAGGAACGCGTGATCGTGTCGGAGATTCCGGGCACGACCCGCGACGCCCTCGACATCATCGTGGAGCGCGACGGCGAAACCCTGGTCGTGATCGATACGGCCGGCATCCGCAAGAAGAAGAGTCACCAGGACGCGGTCGAGTTCTACTCCGATGCCCGCAGCCACAAGGCCATCCGTCGCGCCGACGTCGTGATCCTCTTGTTCGATGCGACCCAGAAGCTGTCCGCCATCGAGAAGAAGCTCGCGCGCTACATCAAGGACCACTACAAGACGGTCATCCTCGCCGCCAACAAGTGGGACCTCGTGGCGGAACGGGGTGACCTGGAGCCCGAAGACTTCCAGGACTACATCGCCCAGGAACTTCCGGGACTGCACTACGCGCCGCTCTCCTTCATCTCCGCCAAGAGCGGACAGAACGTGGCGCGCACCCTGGAGCTCGCCCGAGAGCTCGTTCAGCAGGGGCGTACGCGCGTCTCCACCGGGGAGCTCAACCGGGTGCTCGAGCGGGCTCTCGAGGCCCGTGCGCCGACCTCGAAGGGGCACCGCGTCCGCATTCGCTATGCCACCCAGGCCGAGACGGCGCCGCCCACGTTCGTGCTGTTCGTCAACGACCGCAGGCTGATCAGCAAGGACTACCTGCGCTACCTCGAGAATCGCCTGCGGGCCGAGCTCTCCATCGCGGAGGTGCCGATCAAGATCGTCCTGCGCGACAAGCGCGAGACCCCGCTGTCGGAGCCCCTGTAGAGGTGGCTCTTCCCAACCCATGAAAGAGTTCATCGCCCTCGCCGTTCTCCTGCTGGGCTTCACGGCCTGCAGCTCGACGCCCCGTGAGCCGGACCCGTCCTGGCAGCAGGGCCCCGTGCAGGCTCCTTCGGATCGGGTGCTCTGGAAGGTCAGCCTGCTCTCCCTCCAGAAGATGGGCTTTCCCCTCGCCGGAGGACTGGATCCCAGTTCGATGGTGGCGGAGTCGGGTTGGCGCAACCACCTGGCTCCCTTCAGCGGGGACGGTTTTCGTGTGATGGCCGAGGTGCACATGGATCCGCTCGGTCCCGGCGAGTGGGACGTGCGCACGCGCGTGAAGAAGCAGCGCAACATGTCGATCGTCAAGCCGCTGGATGCGCGCTACGCCGAGTGGGAGTGGGTCGCAGACGACGTGACGGCTGCGCGCGTGCTCTTGCAGCACATTCGCACCTTTCTCGAGCCCGGGATCGAGCTGAAGGAGCGCCCGGAGGATCCGATCGAGGCGTTCATCGAGAAGGCGGAAGAAATCGAGTGAGCCGGTTCAGCCAGAAAAGGATTCCGGGATCAGGCGCCCGAGCTGCCCGAGCTCGTGTTTTCGTGGACAGAGCTGCCCCTGAAGTGGCGCTACGACCGAAGAGAACGCCGGCGGAAGACCTGCGATGACGTCCCCCCAATCGGAACCCGCAAGCCTTCCCGAGGAGTCCCCGGGGTGGATCACCTCCCGCCCCACCCGGATGGGGGAGGCGCTCCAGCGTCTGGTGCGGCTGCCGGCGCTGATCGTCGAGCATCGCGACCTGATCATCACCAGCGTCAAGCGCGACCTCGAGATCCGCTTCAGTGGAACGCTGCTCGGATGGTTCTGGCCCCTGGTCCATCCGCTGTTCCTGTTCGTCGTCTACTACTTCATCTTCACGAAGCTGCTCAACTTCAAGATCCCCAACCTGCCGCCGGGTTCCGAGGCGGCCCTCGGGGTCTACATGTTCTGCGGGATCATCGCCTTCTCGGCCATCAGCGACGCGCTGACCCGGGGGACGAACGTGATCGTGGACAGCGGGAACCTGATCAAGAAGCTGGCCTTCCCGTCCGAGCTCTTGCCCCTCAACGTGGCCCTGGTGAGCATGGTGACGATGATCTTCGCCCTGCTCGTCTTCATCCTGGCCTGCCTGTTCACGCCCATCTGGCAAGCGCCCGGCGTCGAGCTCCTCTGGATTCCGGCGCTCCTCTTGGTCCAGACCCTCTTCATCTACGGCTTGGCGCTCTTCCTCTCGACCCTGCAGGTCTTCTTGCGGGACACCCTGCAGTTCGTGGGCATCTTCCTCACGGTGTGGATGTTCGTGACCCCGCTGTTCTGGGTGCCGGAGATGATGGGGGAGTCGATCGAGCCCTACTTGCCCTTGATCCACGTCAACCCGGTCTACCACCTGGTGCAAGCCTGGCGCGGCGTCTTGATGGGAGAGCTGGTCGTGATGGACGGCGCCACCGCCTACGAGGTCATCTCGACCCAGGCCATCGCCGCGCGCCTGGGGGTCTTCTCGCTGTGGGCCGTCGGGGCTTACCTGATCGGCTACGTCCTGTTCGTCTTCTCCCAGCGCAGGTTCGCCGACGAGGTATGAAGAACAAGCTGCGCTTCGCTGTGGAGGCGGAAGGTCTGGGCAAGGCCTACCGCATCTATGCCAGCCCCGGCCGTCGCATGCTGGAGGGCCTGAGCTTGGGCCGCCTGAAGGGACACAAGGAGTTCTGGGCCCTGCGGGACGCCAACTTCCGCCTGACGCCCGGATCCTCGATCGGCCTGTGCGGAGCGAACGGAGCGGGCAAGTCGACCCTGCTCAAGCTCCTGGCCGGCACCACCGCGCCCACCTGCGGGCGCTACCGGATCGATGGGCGCGTGGCCAGCCTGCTCGAGCTCGGGGCCGGCTTCCACATGGAGTTCACCGGCCGCGCGAACATCGTCATGAACGCGGTGATGATGGGCTTCTCGCGCCGGGAAGTGCTGTCGAAGATGGACCAGATCATCGACTTCGCCGAGCTGGGCCCGTACATCGACGAGCCCGTGCGCACCTATTCGTCCGGCATGGGCTTGAGGCTGGGCTTTGCCGTGGCGGTCTCGGTCGACCCGGACGTCTTGATCATCGACGAGGTCTTCGCCGTCGGAGACATGTACTTCCAGAAGAAGTGCATCGACAAGATCTACGAGTTCAAGAAGCGCAACAAGACGATCCTGTTCTGCAGCCACAGCCTGTACGACGTGCGTCAGCTGTGCGACGACGCGATCTGGCTGGATCATGGCAAGACCATGGCCCAGGGGGATTCCGTCTTCGTCACCAACGAGTACTCGGCCTTCCAGCGCCATCACATCGGTGACCAGGGGGAGGTCCTGGCCGACCAGTTCCCCGAGAAGGTGACCCAGGAGGAGCGAGCCCGAAGGCCCGACCTTCCCTCGATCGTCGATGCTCGCATCTACCGTGCGGGGACCGACGAGGAGGTCTACCAGATCACCTCGGGCGAATCGATCGAGATTCGCATCTGGTGGAAGAACCCGACTCCCGAAGAGACGCCGATTCAGATCGGAACCGCCTTCATGCGGCAGGACATGACCACCTGCGGGGGAATGGGAACCCACCTGGACGAGTTCTACGTGCGTGGCAAGCAAGGATGTCTGGTGCTGCACGTGCCCGAGATCCGCTTGCTCTCCGGTCAGTTCCTGGTGCCGATCCTCTTGCTCGACGAGGAGGGCGTGCACCGCTATCAGGAGTTCCTCATGCCGGACAACCTGACCGTGCGCGTGAACACCCGGGAAGTGGGCCTGTTCCGGCTCGATCATTCCTGGGAAGTCGCGGACTACGATGTGCCCAGGACGGTCGCCGTGCAGGACGAGGGAGAGGGAGCGTGAACCTCGACGTCGGTCTCGCTGCGCTGATCGTCAACTACAACTCGGGGGCCTTCGCTACCCGCTGCGTCGAGTCCCTGATCGCGGAGTGGACCCGCGAGGGACGCGCGCGGGAGTTGTTGCAGGTCGTGGTGGTCGACAACGCTTCCCCCGAGGACCAGAGCGAGTTCCTGGGCCAGATGGAGGCCATGGGGGCGGAGGTGATTCGTGCGGAGGACAACCTGGGCTACGCGGCTGGCATGAACCGCTGCTATGCCCGGACCCGCGGCGGTCCCAGGGACGTGGTCGCCATCTTGAACCCCGACCTCTTCTTCGTGCCCGGTGCGCTGCACGTGCTGCTGGACTACGTGCTCGAGCACCCCGAGTGTGGCGCCGTCGATCCGCGCGCATGCATCGATCCCCTCGGGGTCTTGAACCTGCCCCGCAACCTGCTGCCCACGCCGACCGACCAGCTGCGGGTGACCTTGGCCCACATGAGCCCGGCCTTCTGCCGCAGCTACAGCCGACATCGACTCGAGAAGGCCATTCCCTGGTGGAGCGCCGAAGGCCCCATCGAAGCCGACATGCTGTCGGGCTGCTGCCTGTTCCTGCGGCGCGAGGTGATCGACGATCTGGACGTGCTCATGGACGAGCGCTATCCGCTGTACTTCGAGGACACCGACCTGTTTCGGCGCCTCTCGAAGAAGGGCTACAAGCTGATCCACCATGGAGGGGCCCGCGTCCTGCACCACTGGTCGCGTTCCGCGGGCATCGCCGGCCAGTTCCAGGGCGAGCCCTTTCGCCGTTTTCGGGTCGGCCAGCGCGCCTACTTCCGCCGCTTCTACGGGGCGCTCGGCGCCTGGTACGTCGGAGCTCTGTCCTACCTCGAGAACAAGCTCTGGCCCAAGAAGTGGCTCTTCCGTCCCATGCACGAACTGGTGGACCTGGGCGCCTTCGCCGAGCCCGTGGAGATCGAGCTGCCGCGTTCCTGCCGCTTCCTGCTCGAGGGCACCATCGACCCGAACTGGATCGTCGCGGTGGGCATCCTCGGGGAAGGCAAGCGCTGGGTGTGTCCGCCCGAGGCCTGGGAGTGGTTCTTCGATTCGTCGTACTTCATGCGCGCCATCGACATCGACACCGGTGAGGTGCTCGGCGCCTGGCAGTTCTCGAAGACGGTGCCGGGCCGCACGTGGCCCCTGGACCTGGCGGAGCTCGCAGGACACGGCGATCGGCTCTTCGGGGGGAAAGCCGGGTGAGTGAGCGCGCACCGTTGCCCGAGACCTTCGAACGTCCGGAGCGCGGACGGGTCTTGATGCTGGCTCCCCACGCCGACGACGACGTGCTCGGCTGTGGAGGCACCCTGTGCAAGCACGTTCAGGCCGGGGACCCGGTTCAGGTGATCATCGTCTTCAACGGTCTGGCCGGGGACCCCGAGGGTCGCTACGACGGCGCCGCGTACCGGGCGCTGCGACAGACCGAAGCCCGTGCCGGCGGTGCGCACCTGGGCCTCGAGGACTACGAGTTCTGGGACTACCCCGAAGGGCACCAGCCCGGACCCCTCGAGTGGAGGGCGGCGGTCTCTCACCTGACCGAAGTCGTGCGCAGCTTCCAACCGGACATCGTCTACGCCCCCTGGATCGGTGAGTACCACCTGGACCACCACGTCCTGGCCCGGGCGGCACGCCTGGCCCTGCGGGCCGCCGACTTCAGGGGTCAGGCGTGGGGCTACGAGGTCTGGACGCCGCTCATCGCGACCCGCATCGTGGACGTGAGCGATGTCTACGATCGCAAGGTCCAGGCCATGCGGGAGCACGCGAGTCAGCTCGAGTACAACGACCTGGTTCACAAGGGGCTCGCGATCACGGCCCAGCGCGCCGTCTACCTGGCGCTGGATGCGCGTCACGGGGAGGCCTTCTGCCCGCTCGGGGACGCGACCGCGGACGATCTTGCCTTGCTGGGGGGGTAGCCCTTGCAGATCGTCTTCTTGACCCCGCACTTCGCTCCCCACTTCGAGGGGGGCACGGAGACCGTGGCCCGTGCCCAGGCCCGTGAGCTGGCGGCGCGTGGGCATCGGGTTCGCATCCTGAGCGGGACGGATCGGCCCCACGCCGGCGAAGACGTCGTCGTCGAGACCGTCGATGGGCTCGAAGTACGCTTTCTTCCGCGAACCCCCGGGGAGGTCTACGACCTGGCCCTCGAGCGGCCGCGCCTCGAAGAGCTCCTGTCGCGCCAGATCGCGGGAGCGGACATCGCTCACGTGCACCACTGGTCGACCCTGCACGGCGCCCTCGTGCGCCGGCTCGGCCGCCAGGTCCCGGTCGTCCTCAGCCTGCACGACCTGTTCGTCACCTGCCCCCGTTTCTTCCGGGCCCCGGTCGCGCCGGTTCGAGCTTGCCCCGAGGGCGAGGATGCCGCCCTGTGTGCCCGCTGCGTCTCGAGCGACGCACCAGGGCACACCCTCGATCAGCTGGCCCGGGGAGTGGCTGCGCGCACCCAGGCCTTCCGGGAGGAGCTGCAGGCGGCCCGGGCCCGCGTGGTGCCCAGCGCCGCCCACGGCGATCGGTTGGCCCACCTGATGGGCCTTTCCGGAAACGAGTTCACGGTGATCCCCCATGGCCTCTCCCAAGGGCTGGGCCGGGCCCCGGTGCGACGCTGGGGTGGGGAGGGACCTCTGCGGGTGCTCTTCCTCGGGAACCGGGCCAGGCTCAAGGGAGTGCTCGACCTGGTGCGCGCCTTGGCCCTGTTGCCGCCCGCCGAGCGATCCCGGGTCGAGCTCCTGTTCCTGGGGGAAGAGGTGGAAGAGGGGCTCGATCGCGAGCTGGTGCGCGCCGGTCAGGGGCTGCGGATGGAGTTCGCCGGTCCCTACACCCTGGGGGAGCTGCCCGAACGCCTGGAGCGTGCCGGCGGAGCCCACCTCCTGGCCTTTCCTTCCCGGGCCTACGAGAGCTACGGACTGGTGGTGGACGAGGGGCAGGCCCTGGGGCTGCCCGTCTGGGTCAGCGATCGCGGGGCCCCACAGGAGCGGGTCGGGGGGGCAGGTTGGATCGGTCCTGTGGCCGCACCGGCCGCCTGGTGCGCTACATTTCACAAGATCCTCGCCTCCCCCGGAGAGCTCGAGGCCCAGCGTCAGGCCCTGCCCGAGCGGTCTCGTGGTGCGGCCGACGCCGCGCAGGACCTCGAGGATCTCTACGCCCAAGCCCTGGATTCGAGCCCTTGAAGCCCCTCTTTCCCCCCCTCGGGAATCCGAGCGACCTGCCGCGTCGCATCCTGGTCGTCGCGCCCCACGCGGACGACGAGATCTTCGGGTGCGGCGCCATGCTGGCCGTGCACGTCGGCCTGGGCGCCGACATTCGAATCCTGATCATGACCGACGGCGCGGCGGGGGATCCGGCCGGGCTGGATTCGGACATCGCTCGCACCCGCGTGGCCGAGTCCCGCGCGGCGGGGGCGACCCTGGGGATCGAGGACTATCGCTTCCTGGCTTTTCCCGACGGAGGGCTCGGCCAGGCGGACGGGCTGATCGAGCGGCTCTACCAGGAGGTCGAGGAGTTCGACCCGGACCTGGTCTACGGACCCTCGCCCCAGGAGCTGCATCCCGATCACCGCGCGACGACGCGCGCGATGGTGGCGGCCCTGTCCCGCGGTCGTTCGCGGCGTGTGCTCCTGTACGGCATCAACTCCCAGGTGACGGCCGGGATCCTGTTCGACGTCACCGACGTCTACGACAAGAAGTGCACGGCGATCGAGTGCTTCAAGAGTCAGCTCGTCTACCACGACCTGATCGCCAAGTCGAAGGCGTCGGATCGGGCCCGCACGGTCAACGTGGAGGACCCCAAGGTGCTCTACATCGAGGGCTTCGCGGACCTCGACTCGCGCGAGCTGGCCAGGTACGAGACGTCCATGGCGCGCCTTCTGAGCCAGGTGCAGGGCGCCGAGGGAGCGCCGAACGAAGCCCTCCGATGGCCGGCGGCCACCGCCGTCATCTCGACCTGGAACAAGGTGGACGTGGTGCGCGAGAACCTCGACAGCCTGCGCGCCCAGACGGTGCCCTTTGCCGAAATCGTGGTGGTGGACAACGCCAGCAGCGACGGAACGGCGGAGGTCATCCGCAGCGAGTACCCCGAGGTGCGGCTGGTCGTCATGCCCCACTCGGCCTACGGGGCCTGTGAGACCTTCAACATCGGCTTCTCCAGTGCGCGCACGCCCCTGGTGGCGATCCTGGACGACGACATCACGCTTCCGCCCACGTGGCTCGAAGAGGCCACGCGGCGCATGCTGGCCGAGCCGGAGAGCACGGCGGTGGTTTCGACCGAGGTCATCGAACCCGGTATGCCGGAGAGCTACATCGAGAGCTCCAAGAAGGCCGGCCGGCGCTACATGAGCACCTTCCGGGGATGCGGCAGTTTGGCGCGCCGCGAGGCCATCGAGCGCGCCGGGTTCTACGACGAGCGACTGTTCATCTACGGCAACGAGAGGGACCTGACCTGCCGTCTGCTCAACCTCGGCTATCGCGTACTCCAGGACCCGGACATCGAGACCTACCACAAGACGCCCTTCGGGATTCAGATGGGCAAGCGCAGTCTCTTCTACCATGCGCGCAACGCCTGGCTGTCCATGCTGAAGTACGCCCCCCTCGAAGATCTGCTGCGCATGCCGTTCCTGGTTGTCTCCAAGGTGCTCCTGCGCGGCTCGGACTCCGAGCAGCGCGGAGACGTCACCGATGCGACCGGGACGATCGGCATCGGGCGTTCGTTGAGGCAGACCCCCGGCGCGTTCTGGATCCTGATCAAGGCCGCCGGCAGCGTGCTCTACAACGTGCCCTACTGCCTGCGCCATCGCCAGCCGGTGCAATCCGAGGACTTCGAGCTGCCCCTGGGATGAGCGGGGCGGTGGGGGTGAGCGCGACAGGGGAGCCAGAGGTCTGCTAAGCTCGGCCGGCGAAAGGGGGCTCAACCCAGGCCCCGATTCCGTCCGATGAGCAGGCACCCGCCGGGCGAGCGATGAGCCATCTACGCGCGAGAATCTCGGGGATCGCCTCCGCGGTCCCCCCCGATGCCGTCACCAACGAGGACATGCGCTCCTTCATGGAGACCGATCCGAAGTGGGTGCTGCAGCGTACCGGGATTCGTCAGCGCTACTGGGCGCGCGAGGATGCCGAGGTGACCACCGCCGGGCTCGGGGCCGAGGCCTCCCGCCTGGCCATCGAGCGCGCCGGGATCCGGCGCGACGAGCTGGACATGATCATCTTCGCGACCCTGAGTCCCGATGCGGTCTATCCGGGCTCGGGCTGCTTCCTCCAGGAGCATCTGGGCATCGAGGGGATCCCGGCCTTCGACCTGCGGCAGCAGTGCGCGGGGTTTCTCTACGGGCTCTCGATGGCCGACCTGTACGTGCGCGCCGGCCAGTGCCGCCACGTCCTCCTGGTCGGCTCCGAGATTCAGTCCAAGGCGCTGGACAAGTCGACCCGCGGGCGGGACGTCACCGTGCTGTTCGGCGACGGGGCGGGGGCCGCGGTGATCAGCGCGGTCGAAGTCCAGGACGCCGATCCGAGGACTTCCAAGGAGTCCTTCTTGATCTCCCATCACCTCCACGCCGACGGCAAGTACGCCACCGAGTTGATGCACCGCTCTCCGGGAACCATGAACCGCATCTGGAACCCGGACGAGCTGGTGGGCGCGAAGGAGTCCTACCCTCAGATGAACGGAAGGCTGGTCTTCAACCACGCCGTGCGACGCATGCCCGAGGTGACCCTCGAGGCCCTGGAGGCCAACGGCCTGGCGCCTTCCGACGTGGACCTCTTCGTGCTTCATCAGGCGAACAAGCGCATCAACGACAAGTTCGCGAAGGCCGTGGGCGTCGAGGACGAGAAGGTCTTCAGCACGATCGAGACCTACGGCAACACCACGGCGGCGACCATTCCGATCGGTCTGGACGAGGCCCGCAAGCAGGGGCGCCTGGAGCGGGGCATGCTCGTCGCTTCGGCCGCCTTCGGAGCCGGGTTCACCTGGGCCGCAAGTCTGTATCGCTGGTAGAGAGCCTCCATGATCCGTTCCCGAATCGCCGGCGTCGGCGCCTGTGTACCTCCGCGCGAGATCTCCAACGAGGATCTCGAGCAGATGATGGACACCGAGGCCGATTGGATCCTGCAGCGTTCGGGCATCCGGAAGCGCTACTGGGCCGAGCACGACGACACGACGTCCGTCTCCAAGTTGGCCCTGCCCGCGGTGGAAGAGGCCCTGAAAGCGGCCGGGGTGGGGAAGCAGGAGCTGGACCTGATCATCTTCGCGACGGTGACGCCCGACGCTCTGTTCCCGGGCGCGGGCTGCTACCTCCAGGCTCACATGGGGCTGCCAGGGATACCGGCCCTGGACATTCGTCAGACGTGCACCGGTTTCCTCTACGCGCTCTCCATCGCCGACGCGTACATCCGAGCCGGAATCCACAGGACGGTCCTCGTGGTCGGAGCGGAGATGCAGTCCAAGTGTCTGGACGTCTCCACGCGGGGGCGTGACATGACGGTCCTGTTCGGCGACGGGGCCGGCGCGTGCATCGTCCAGCGCACCGAGGTCCAGGACGCTTCCCCGGCGACCAGCCGCGAGTCCTTTCTCTTCTCCACCCACCTGCACGCGGATGGCTCCCATGCCAAGGACCTGATCTGGGCTTCGCCCGGTACGGCCAATCGCATCTGGAATCCGCCCGAGCTGGTGAGCGAGGAGAACTCGTTTCCCCAGATGCGCGGCCGGCACGTCTTCACCCACGCCGTCAAGCGCATGCCCGAAGCTGCCCTCGAGGCCCTGGAAGCGAACGGGGTCGGGATCGAATCCGTGGATCTGTTCGTCTTGCACCAGGCGAACAAGCGCATCAACGACAAGTTCTCCCAGGCCCTGGGGATCGCCGAGGAGAAGGTCTTCAGCACCATCGAGGACTTCGGGAACACCACGGCCGCCACGATTCCCCTGGGGCTGGCCGAGGCCGTCCGGCGGGGACGCCTGGTTCCCGGAATGCTGGTCCTCTCGGCCGCCTTCGGGGGCGGCTTCACCTGGGGCTCGGCCCTCTACCGCTGGTAGCTGCCCGGGCGCCGATCAGGCGGCCTGGATCGTGTTGAGGCGCTCGACCTCTTCGACCAGGCGCTTGGTCACGTAGCTCTGGATCCGATCGACGGTGTCTTCGAAGTTCGGGTTGAGCTTGGCGTCGAACTCGATGCCGTAGCGGATGACGAAGCCGGACAGCTTGCGGTATCGGATGCGGCCGATGATCTCGACCGGCTGCTCCTGCTCGGGGAAGCTGAAGGACAGATTCACGTTGATCGCCGTGTAGAAGTCCTCCTCCAGGTCCCGGGTCACGAGCACGCAGGCTCCGGTCGTGGAGACGTCCTGGAGCACGGCTTCGTGCAAGACCGGTTCGTTCACGTTGAACAGGGTCGTCTGGACCGGCTCTTCCGGACGGGGACGCACGCGGATGGCCTTGCGCCGGTTGATCACGACCCCGAGGCTCTCCTTGATCTCCTTGGGGACCAAGAACTGGTAGCGCTGGCGGAAGACGTCTCCTGTCCGGAACACGACGCGGGCGTCGGCGAACAGGGGCTCGTGGAGCTGACCTCCTCCGAATTCGACCTTGGTGCGCTTGCCCACCGTCAGGATGGGGGCGCTGGCAGCGGGGAAGTCGGCGATGATGCGTACGCCCTTCTCGTCGTCCGCGGACTGCACCACCAGGCCGTAGAACAGGTTGTCGTCGTTCCCCGTGATCTTGATCGTCAGCTCCTCCTGGATCGCACTGGGCAGCGGAAGCTGGATGTCTTCGGAGTCTGATTCCCTGTCTATCGCTTCATCCATTGGGGCTCCCTAGTCGATTCCGGGCCCGTGGCCGCGGTCATTCGTGCTCTTCGTCGGTGGAACTCAGGAGGGGCAGGTATCCGGGGGGGAGCTGAATGGTGATCGGCCGAAAGGAGTGGGCATCTTTAAGCCGCTCGGGCCATCGCTATGATGTTGGGCTCCATGGACGCTTCCCAGCGAATCGAGGCCATCAGCGCGGTGGTCTGCAACTTCAACGGCGCCGAGTACCTGAAAGAATGTCTCGACTCCATCCTGGCCCAGGACGGGATCGATCAGGTCATCGTCGTGGACAATGCGTCCGAGGATGGGAGCGTGGACCTGGTCCGGAAAAGCTTTCCGACGGTCGAGCTGATCGAGCGGGAGGTGAACGACGGACCCTGTGGGGCGCGCAACGAGGGCATGCGGCGCGCTCGCCATCGCTGGGTCCTGGCCGTGGACAACGATGCGGTCCTGCGGCCGGACGTGGTCCCCAAGCTGCGCCAGGCCCTGGAGGGGCACCCCGAACGGGCCGTGGCGCAGCCGCGAAGCGTGGTGTACGACAGGCCGGACCAGGTGCACTACGACGGCGGGGGCTTTCACTACGTCGGCCTGCTCTCCCTGCGCAACTTCTACCGGCCCCTGGCCGAGGCCGAGGGGCACGGGGTCGTGCCCGCGGATGCTCTGATCGGCATCTGTCTCCTGCTCGATCGCGAGCGGGTGCTCGGGGTGGGGGGCTACGACGAGCACTTCTTCTACCTGGCCGAGGACTTCGACCTGGCCCTGAGGCTGCGCCAGAGCGGTATGCAGCTCGTGTCGGTCGAGGATGCCATCGTGCTGCACAAGGGGGGGACCCAGGGCCTCTCGTTCCGTGGCGGGGGCTACCCGCGCCGAAGGGCCTACCTGCACTCCCGCAACCGCTGGCACCTGATGGCCAAGTGCTACGCCTGGCGCACGCTGTTCGTGGCGTTCCCCGGGATCCTCGTCTACGAGCTGGTCTGGTCGCTCTTCGCCCTGCTCCAGGGCCATCTTGGAGCTCACCTCGCGGGCAAGTGGGCCTTCTTCAAGGAGCTGCCGCAGACGCTGCGCGGCAGGCGGGAGGTCCAGGCCAAGAGGCGCGTCCGTGACCGTGAGCTCCTGGTCGGGGGACCCCTGACCTTCTCGCCTTCGCTCCTGGGCTCCGCCCCGGCGCGCCTGTGCGCCGGGGCCCTCGACTCTCTCCTTCGGGCGTGGTGGTGGTTGGCTCGGCCCCTGGCCGGCTAGCGAACCCTGGAGCTGGGCGAGGGGCTGGACAGCGCCTCCAGCCGGTCCACGAAGAGGAAGGGCACGGAGTCCCGGGTATCGCCGTCCCCGGTGTAGTCCTTGCCGGAGAGGACCTCGGACGTCTGGAGAATCCGGCCGCCGCTTTGCCCCTCGAACACGAAGGCGTGCGTGAAGCCGAGGAAGGGCTCGAAGAGGGTGCCGTCGGTGCGGAAGAGCAGCTGATCCACGGCGAGACCGCTGCCGTTGATGTCCTGGCCCTGGTCCCGTTCGGAGACCTGCAGGTAGGCCAAGCCGTCCCGGGTGTGGCGGACGCTGGAGGTGCCCGCCAGGCCGGAGTTGACCAGGCTCGCGTCCGCCCGGCGATAGATGTGGATCACCTCGTCCCTCCGGTCGCCGTCCCCGTTGAGGTCTCTCTCCCCCTGATCCATCTCGGGCACGTACAGGGCCAAGAGCTTGGGGCCGATGAACGCCTCTCGAACGGCGATGCCCAGGTTCCGCACGGGAGGGAACTCCACGGAGGCGACGTGGGCGACCAGGTCGGCGAAGTCCCCGTCGCCGTTGAGGTCTTCGGCGCCCTGGGCCAGCTCCTCGACCTGGAAGACCAGGAGGCCGTGGTCGAGCTGGAGCAGGTTCCCTGGCTCGGATGCCGGCCCTGTGGCCAGAGCGAGGTTGCGCGTCGTGCGGGTGCGCGCGTCGTGGAGGTGCACGACGGCGTCGTCCGTGTCTCCATCGCCGTTGAGATCGCCCAGGCCGGGTTCCTGGACCCGGAAGGCCAGCTGGGGCGCGTCCAGCTCGACCGGTCCCACGCTGGCGAGACCCAGGTTGGTCACGCTGCCGTCCTCGGCATCCCAGACGTGTGGAACGAGGTCGTCCTGATCACCGTCCCCGTTCAGGTCGGCGCCCTGGAACTCTTCATGGACGACGAAGGCCAAGAGGCTCCCGTCGAAGGCGATGGTCTCGGGGCGTTCCAGCAAGCTTCCCACGGCCAGTCCGAGGTTCGTGATCTCCCCCGTGCGGGCGTCGAGCACGGCCATGACCGCATCCGAGCGGTCTCCGTCGCCATTGCGGTCGCGCATCCCTTCCTGGGCTTCCTGGACGGCGAAGCCCACCCACGGGCCTGACTGCCGGGGCTGGACCGCTTGCAGGTTCGAGCGCTGGACGGAGATGGCGTGGTTGGTGACCTCGCCGGAGGGGATGTGGTAGGTGTGCAGGACGTAGTCGTTGAGGTCTCCGTCGTCGTTGAGGCGCTGGTTCGCGTCGAACTCGAACACCATGAAGGTGACCCAGTCCGCGTCGATCGTGGAGCGGCCGTTCGGGCTGAGGGCCAGGCCCAGCTCGTGCGTGCTCCGGGTTCGGAAGTCGTGCACCCGGGCGATGACGTCGGACGCGTCTCCGTCCCCATTGAGGTCCGCGTTTCCCTGGGAGCGCTCGTCGACCCCGAAGAAGAAGACCTCCTCGTTCATGGCCAGGAAGTTCGTGAACCCCGCTGCCCCGAGGTTGACCCTGCGGCCGTGTTCGAGGTTCAAGAGCTGGAGGACACGATCGCCCGTGTCCCCGTCTCCGTTGAGATCCGTGAAGGACTGCCCGCTCTCGGACACGCCGATCGCGGCCCAGGGGCCGGCGATCTCGAACACGGCCGCATCGAGCCGGGTGTTCTTGAGCCGGGGCGGAGCTTCGATCTGGGCGGCCGGGGGCGTGGAGAGGGCCAGGAGGGACAGGAGGGACAGGAGGGACAGGACGAGAAGCAGGTGCGAACGGGACATGAGGGACTCCGGTGGCTGGAGGTTCTTTGCCTGGGGAGGTGCAAAGCCCGTTCCGAAGCCACCGCTGCGGCGTCCATGGCGGTTCGCAGGCCCGTGCCGTTACTCGCCCGTAACCAGCTCGCGCCTGACCCTTCGGCACGCACCGCTGGCTCCCAGGGGCCGATTTCCTTCCAGATACGGTCTCCTCGCCCCGTGTGCGGAGCTGGCGCTAGGGGTAGGCTTCCCTCGGGACATGCGCATCCTCCTCGTCAGCCACGATTTCCTGCCGAACCATCCGGCGGGAACCGAGATCTACACCGCCCAGCTGGGGCTCGAGCTTCGGGCGCGGGGCCACGAGGTGCGGCTGTTCACGACCGAGAAGGACATCTCGCGCCCGAACGAGCGGCTCGACCGGAGGGAGTGGCAGGGCCTCGTGGTCCACGAGCTGGTCAACAACCTCTTCTACCGTGACTTTCGCGAGACCTGGGATTGGGCCCCCGCGGAGCAGGCCTTCGCGCAGGTCCTGGATGCGTTCGAGCCGGACGTCGTGCACGTCATGCACCTGCTCTACCTCTCGACCGGCTGCGTGGGGGAAGCTTCCCGTCGCGGGATCCCGGTCTTCTACACCCTGCACGACTTCTGGCTGCAGTGCCCACGTTTCGGCCAGCGGGTCCACGCCGACGGAGAGATCTGCCACGCGATCGATTTCGAGCGCTGCGGGACCTGCCTGGCGCGCCTCAAGTTCTCCCAGAGCCCCCTTCAGCGCAAGGCGGCCCGGGCCATCGCCACCGTCCGTACGGTCAGCGGTCTCAACCTGGCCTCGGCCGCCCGTCGGCTGTCGGGCCGTGCCCGGCCTCCCTCCGGCGGGGAGCCTCTCCCCGAACGCTCCAGGGAATTCACCCAGGCCATGTTCCTGCGGGATCGAGCCCTGCTCCAGGGCCTCGTTCCCAAGGTCGAGCGCTTCTTTGCCCCGAGCCGCTTCCTTCGGGAGCGCTTCCTGGAGTGGGGGATCCCTCCCGAGAAAATCGAGTACCTGACCTACGGCACCGACCTGGCCCCGTTCGCCGACTTCGAGCGCAGCGCTGCGGAGCGTGTGCGCATCGGCTTCATCGGCTCCCTCGTTCCCCACAAGGGGCCACACCTGTTGCTCCAGGCGTGGAACGCCCTGCCCGAGGACCTGCGGGAACGCGGCCGCCTCACGCTCTGGGGGCCGAAGCAGCACCGCCCCGACTACCTCCGAGAGCTGGAAGAGCTGTGCGCCCGTGGCGGCGCGCGGCTCGCCGGCCGGCTCGAGCGCGAGGAGATTCCCGGGGCGCTGGCGGAGACCGATCTCCTGGTGGTACCGAGCACCTGGTTCGAGAACTCGCCCCTGTCGATCTGGGAGGCCCTGGCCAGCAAGACGCCGATCCTCGTTTCGGATCTGGGGGGCATGGCCGAGCTGTGTGAGGAGGGCCGCAACGGGTGGTCCTTCCGGGTGGGGGACGCCGGGCACCTCGCGCAGCGCCTGGAGTCCATCCTGCGGCAGCCCGAGCAGCTGGCTTCCCTCGAGCCGGGACCGGTCAAGGGCATGGAGCAGAGCGCCCTCGAGATGGAAGAGCGCTACGACGCCGCGCTCGAAGGAAGGTCTCGATGAAGGTCGTCCTGGTCGCCCACGGATACCCGCCCGAGCTGGTCGGAGGGACGGAGAAGTCCCTGCAGGCCCTGGCGCGAGGGCTCGTGCGACAGGGCGTGGAGGTCGTCGTGGTGGCGGGTTCCATGCAACACGAGCAGGGCTTTCGGATCAGTGAAGAAGAGGAGTCGAGCGCCGCGGGGATCGTGCGCGTGCGCCGGATCCACCGGGCGGATCTCTTCTTCGACCACTGGCAGAAGAGTGCCTCGGCGCGGGTGAGCGAGGCCTTCCGCGGGATCCTGCGCGAGGAGCGCCCCGACCTCGTGCACGTTCACCACTGGATCCGGCTGTCGCGGGACCTGGTCCATGCGGCTGCCCTGGAGGGGATACCGGCCGTCGTGACGCTGCACGACCTGTGGACGACCTGCCTGATCGCCTTTCGCGTCCGGCCGGATACCCGTGAGTTCTGCGAGGCTCCCCTCGCCCCCGATCCCTGCCTGTCCTGTGCGGCGCACGTTCCGCCCCGGACGCCTTGGGTCTCGCGCGAGAATCAGTTCATGGCCCTGGCCGAGAGGCGCGCGGACCTCGTGCGTGAGCTGGAGCTGGCCCGGGCCGTCCTGGTGCCGACCCGGTCCCACGGGGAGGCCGTGGGGCGCTGGCTGGGCGTGGACCTGGGGAAGGACGCGCTCCAGGTCGTTCCCCACGGCCGAGACCTCCGGCTCGCCGCGCGCGATCCTCTTCCGCCGCCGGCGGAGCTCGGCGTGCTGCGGCTGGGATCCTGGGGACACCTGCACCCGCTCAAGGGGGCCGACCTGATTCTGGGGGCCGCCCGTTCCCTGGCGCCGGAGATTCCGATCGAGCTGCACCTGGCCGGCGGCGAGGTCGAACCGGGTTTCGCCGCGCAGCTGCGCGAGCGGGCCGCCGGCTTCCCCCTCAGCCTGCACGGTCCTTTCGAAGAAGCCCAGCTCGCGACCCATCCGGTGACCGAGGTCCATGCCATGGTCAGCGGCTCCCGGGCCCACGAGTCCTGGGGACTGGTGGTCGAGGAGGCCGTGGCCCTCGGCTTGCCCCTGATCCTGCCGCGCTCGGGAGCCTT
The DNA here is from genome assembly GCA_030428965.1 of bacterium. Taxonomy (GTDB): domain Bacteria; phylum Planctomycetota; class UBA1135; order UBA1135; genus JAUIEE01. The sequence goes on from JAUIEE010000010.1 coordinate 17,524, forward strand.
TCCGGAGCGACTCGCCTCCGGCGCGTTGTTCTACCAGCCCGGCGACGAGAGCTCCCTGGCGCAGAGCATGCAGCGCCTGTGGGCCGAGCCCCAGCTCGTGGCCGAGCTGCGCCGGAGTCTGCCTCAGCTCGAGGCGGTTTGCCCCACGATCGAGCGCCACGCGGCCCAGGTGCGCCAGGTCTACGAACAGGTGCAGGCCCTCGGTCCGCCCGAGGTCGCCCAGCCCGACTGGTGGGCCGCCTCCCTGCGCCAGGCCGCCGAAGAAGAATGGGACGCAAGCCTCGGACGCCGTTCCGCCGAAGAACTCGGCTTTCCCCCCGCGAACCCGTGAAGATCCTGATCGTCGTCCACGACTATCTCCCGCTGCACAAGGGGGGCTCCGAGATCCACGCTCACCAGACGGCCTGCGAGCTCATGGCCCGGGGCCACGAGGTCACCGCGCTGTTCACCGAACGCGATCTGTCCGTCCCCGAAGGGTCCGTCCGCAGGGGGAACCTGGACGGCGTTCCGACCATCGAGCTCGTGCACCAGCGGGAGTACGCCGACCTGCGTGAGACCTGGGAGCAGGGTGCGGCCGGCGAGCGCTTTCGTGAGATCGTGGCCGAGGTGGCCCCCGACGTCTGCCACTTCCACCACCTGGCCCTCTGGGGCTCTTCCGCTCTCCCCACGGCCAAGGAGCTCGGGGCGCGGGTCGTCGTCACCCTGCACGACTACTACCTGCTGTGCGACGCGGCCACGCTGCTCACCTCCGACGCGCGCATCTGCACGGACGGGCTGCGCGGCGAGTGCTCCGACTGCCTGCGCAGGCACCCGGTGCTCCCCGAACGCTGGGGGGGAGGTGAACGGGAGGACATCTTCCGGCGCGGGGCGGCCGAGCGTTTCGAACAGCATCGTCGCCATCTCGCCTGCGCGGACCACATCGTCAGCCCGTCCCACTTCCTCGCGGGGCTCTTCGAACAGGCCGGCTTCCTGCGGGCCGATCGATGCACCATCTTGCGCGCTGGATACCCCGGACCGGTCCGACCGCCCCGGCGGCGCGATCGGGCCGCGCCCCTGCGGGTGGGCTACGTCGGGGGGATCTACTTCTCGAAGGGAGTGCACCTCCTGGTCGCCGCCTTCGGCCAGCTGACCGACGCGGCCTGCGAGCTACACGTTCACGGACACCTGGACTGGTTTCCCGACTACGCCGACGAGCTGCGCCGCGAGGCCCAGGGGCGGGCCGTCCACTTCCACGGCCCCTTCGATCCCCCTCGCATCGACGAGATCCTGGGGGAGATCGACGTCCTGGTGGTGCCCTCGGTCTGGTACGAGAACATGCCGATCACGATCAACGAGGCCTTTCGCAACGGCATCCCTGTGGTGACCGCGGACTTCGGAGGCATGGCCGAGGCGGTCCAGCACGGCGAGAACGGCCTGCTCTTCCCCCGGGGCGACGTGTCGGGACTCGCCCGGGCCCTGCGCCGCCTGAGCGAGGACGCCGATCTCTACGATCGACTGGCCCGGGGCCGGCCCCAGGTGCTGAGCGTCGAGGCCGTGTGCGATCGCCTGGAGGCGATCTATGGGCAATCCCGGGGAGGTGCGTGAACCTTCCCAGGCTACACTCCGTGCATGTCCGACTGGCACATCCGCAAGAAGTCCGAGGGCTGCGTCCGCTGCGAGCGTGAGTTCGCGGAGGGCGAGGCCCACTTTTCGGTCCTGACCGTCCGGGAGGCCCAGTTGGAGCGCCTGGACGCCTGCCGGACGTGCTTCCAGGAGGACCCGCCCGAGGACTCCCTCTACTGGTGGCGGACACGGCGGGTCGAGGGCAAGAAGCGGATCGCGGTCGACTTCGAGGCCGTCGAGGGCCTCTTCCTGGCCCTGGCGGACCGTGAGGACCCCAAGCTGCAGGAGCTGCGCTACCTGCTCTCCCTGCTCCTCATGCGCAAGCGACGGCTCAAGCTGCTGCGGATGCGCCGGGACCCGGATGGCGAGGTGATGCTCGTGCGCCGCCCGCGCCGTCAGGACGAGATCGAGGTGAAGGTCTTCGACCTGACCCCCGAGCGGGCCGGTGAGCTGCATGGGGACCTGGCCCAGATCTTCGAGGGCGATCTGGAGGAGCTCGCCACCGGCGGTGGGGCCGAGGTGGGGGAGGAAGGAGACCCCTCCGGCCCGACGGATCCGGGCTCGGAGAGCGAGGCCCAGGGGGCCTCGCTCTAGGCAACCGGACGGAGCCGCCCGTGATTCTCTTCCCTGGGGGGAATCCGCTCCGCTTTTTGGCGCCCAGATATAGGGCTTCCGTGTAGCCGAACCACAACCCCTAGTGTGTTCGGGTGCGCTTCGAGGCCCCAAAACCGCCCTCACGACCCCGAGAAGCGGGATTTTTGACGATCGGAGCCCCCCGAGGCCTCGGTGGGACTGTAGGATCGCCGGGTGGCATGAAGTGGTGCGGAGTGGTGCAGGCGGAGATTCCGCAGATCAGGGAGGTCGAAGGTGCTCGTCGGTGAATCCGAACACACCCTCGATGCCAAGCACAGGGTCTTCGTGCCCAAACGCTTCCATCCCTACCTGGAGCGTGACGAGCAGGGGGTCCAGAACGTGGTCGTGACCCGCGGCTTCGAGAGCTGCCTGTTCCTGTTCTCCCAGGAGTCGTTTCACGACGTCGTGGGCCGTCTGCGCACCCAGGCCTTCGGCGGGAAGGAGCTGCGCAAGATGCAGCGCCTGTTCTTCTCGAACAGTCACGCCTCCCAGCTGGACGCTTCGGGTCGCCTCGTCATCCCCGAGAAGCTGCGCAACCTGGCCGGTATCGACCGGGAGGTGGTCATCGTCGGGTGCGCCGACCGCGCCGAGATCTGGAGCCGCGCGCACTGGGATCAGTTCCAGAACGAGAACGACGACGACTTCGACGGTCTTGACGTCGTCTTGATCGAGGGTGAGCAAGGAGGGGGGGACTAGAGGTTCCCGGCAGCCAATGGTCATCGCGGGGGGTGAGGCCTTGAGTCACGACTTTGAACCGATTCACGAACCGGTTTTGGTGGCTCCCTTGTTGTCGCTGCTCGGCAGGGAGCAGGATCCCGATCACCTGGAGGGCTGGGTCGTGGACGGCACGCTCGGCGCTGCCGGCCATACCTGCGCCATCCTCGAGGCCTTCCCGCGCGTACGTGTCTTCGCCATCGATCCCGACCCCGAGGTGCTCGCCGTCGCGCGAGAAGCCCTGGCTGCCTACAACGACCGCGTCCACGTTCAGCGCGGCCGTATCTCGCAGCTGGCACGCCTGGTTGCCGAGGCGAAGATCGGCCCGATCGTCGGGGTCTTGTTCGATGTGGGCGTCAACTCGCTCCATCTCGACCGGGCCGAGCGCGGCTTCAGCTTCCAGAAGGACGGTCCGCTCGACATGCGCATGGACCCCGACCTGGACCGTACGGCCGCCGACATCGTCAATCGCTGGGACGAGGACGACCTGGCCGACCTGATCTACTACGAGGGCGGGGAGTCGCGCTCGCGCAAGATCGCAAAGGCGATCTGTCAGTCCCGTCGTCGGGTCCCGTTCCTGCGCACCTATGCCCTGGCCGAGTTGATCGCATCGACCGTCGGCAAGCGGGCGGACGCTCGCATCCATCCGGCCACCAAGACGTTTCAGGCCCTGCGACGGGCCGTGAACGAAGAGGGCGAAGAGCTCATGAAGGGGCTCGAGTTTGCCCGGGATGCACTCGCCCACGGAGGACGACTCTGTGCCATCAGTTTTCACTCGGGTGAAGACGGTGTGGTCAAGCGCACGTTGCAGGCACAAGCCAAGGAAGGCCTGTGGCGCGTGCTCACGAAGAAGCCGATCGAGGCCGATCCGATCGAGCGGCGTGAGAATCCCCGGGCCCGCTCGGCACGCCTGCGTGTGGCCGAACGCCTGCGCCAGGACCCGGAGGGAGCGCGCTGATGTTTCGCGCGGTCCTCTCCGTCGGTCTGTGCGTCACGGCATTCGGCCTGGGGATGCTCACGGTGATCCTGGCTGCCAGGAACAGGCAGCGGGCCGCGGATCTCGATGAGCTTCACCGCTGGTGCGAGCTGTATGCCCGTCAGAACGAGCTGCTCAGGGTGCGCATCGAGGCCGAGGAGTGGAAGCTGCTCGGCGGCGAGGCGGACGAGCTTCCGGAGGTCGAGCGATGAAGTCCCGTGAGCCGTTCCTCTCGGCTTCGGGCCTGCGCCCGATGAGCGCCTTCGTGGTCATCGGCGGCGTGATCCTCTCGGTGGCCTGCTGGGTGAGCGTCCTGGCCGGAGAGCCGGTTCGGAGGCCGCGTCCCCTCCTGCGCCGGGAAGATCCGGCTCCGGCCTTTTCCGTGGAAGACGCCTTCGGTCGAACGGTGGCCGTCTCGGTGCCGCGCTTCGACCTGGAGATGTCGCCCACGAGCATGTGGCAGGCGCACACCCCCGAGCGCATGGCCACCCGGATCAGCGCGGCCCTGGGAGGAGATCCGGGCGCGGAAGAGCTTCTCGATCGCATGCTCCCCGACAACGAGGACGGCGTGATCGAGGTCGATGCCTGGCTCCTGGGGGGCCAGGAGGCCCTGCGCGTGGACGAGTGGATCCGCAGCGGTATCGGTTCCCAGCCCCTGAGCCTCGATGGAATCTGGCTGTCGGAGAAGCGTACCGGCGCCCGGGCATCGCGTCGCTTCCGTCTGCGCTGGATGCCCGAGATCCTGCTCTCCCAGGAGACGCGGGCCGCCCACGGCTACAGCAGCCCGCGGCGCTGGACCCGCGATCTGGCGCGTGGCCTCTCCCAGGCCTTGGCCGGGCCGGGGGCGCAGCAGAAGAAGTCCACCAACGAGATCTGGAAGGCGCTCCTGCCCAAGGGCTTCGCGCGTCCCGTCCGTGGACTCTCAGAGGGGTGCATCCTCGAACTCTCCACGCTGCTGGAGGACGAAGGCGTCCAGCCGTGGCAGATGACGATCGTTCAGGCGCGCGACCGCTCCTATCCGTGCGGGTCGGACAAACTCTACGGCAGCTGGGGCTGCACCTCCCCGGATCAATACGAGCCTGCGGCGCGCGCCGGTCTAGAACTCTTGGCAGAGCAAGCGTTGTCGCGCTTCGAGACTTCTTTCGTGCAGCCCGAGCCGGCAGTTTACTCGTGGCTCCAGGATCGAAGTCAGCGCGGCGATCGTTCCAACGGGTTCTATTCCTTCAGGCCGGGAGGGACAGCCCCGGCAGTCGAGACGTCCCTGGACCTGCGGTTGCAGCGCTTCGTGCGCAAGCAGCTCGAGGCACTCGTGGACGTGCACCGTCCTGCGGTCGCCATGGCGATCGTCTTGGACGTGGAAACGGGGAGCGTGCTCGCCGTGGACTCGGTGGAGGGCTACGAGGTGCAGCCCTTTGCTCCGGTCTTCCACACGTTCACGCCGGGGTCGACCACGAAGATCCTGACCATGGCGCTGGCTCTCGAGCACGAGCACGTGCACCCCGAGGAGCGCTTCGAGGTGGGCCAAGGGCGCTACGTTCTGGTGGATCCCGCCGATGGTCGTACGCGTGACATTCGCGAGGCCGAAGGCAGCAAGACCGGCAATATCTCGGCCGCGGAGTGCCTGGCGTTCTCGGTCAACGCGGGCATGGTGCAGATCGGCCTGAGGATCGCTCCCGAGGTCTACCGCGAGACCCTCGTTCGCCTCGGGTACGGGGTGCGCCCGCAATCGGGCTTGGGCGTCGAGAAGGCGGGTTATCTGCCCGAGCTGCCCTGGAAGTACCGTTTCACCCACGCATCGATCACCTTCGGCCACGAGCTGTCCACCAACCTCTGGCAGCACGCGCAGGCCCTGGCCTCCGTGCTGCGCGGCGGCGAGACGCGCGAACTGGGGCTCGTACGTTCGGTGCGCTCCAAGGGCGTCCGGAGGCTCTTCTCTCCCGAGGAATCCGAGCGCATCTTCTCCGAGGAGACCTGCGCTCAGGTGCGGGAGATGATGCGGCTCAGCGCCAGGGAAGGCACCCACAAGCATCTGTGGCGCCCCGACGCCGACGTCGGTACCAAGACGGGGACCGCTCAGAAGGTTCCCGGTGAGGTGTGCTTGCACGTGGAGCTGGCGGAGCGGGAGGCCTGCGTGCGTGAGGGGGTTCCCTTGAGTCGGGAGCGCTACCGCACCCTGCGCACCAAGGCCAAGCCCCACCGAAACTGCTACACGGCCTCCATGGTCGCCTTCGGACGCCAGCTCGAGGGCGATCGGGAGCTGATGGTGCTCGTCGTGGCCGATGAGCCGCGCGGCAAGGAGAAGTACGGAGCCAAGGTCGCCGGTCCGACCACGGCCGCGATTCTGTGGGAAGCCCTGGGCTATACCGACAACGGAATCGAGCTCGTGCCCGATGCTCATCCGGGGTTCGGTCGGTCCGAGTGGTTGGGCCGCAACGACTCCCTGGAGCCCTGGGGGGAGAGGTACTGATGGTGCTCCTCTCCGAGCTCGTCGAGGCCCTGGGCGGGGCCTGCCGTTCGTCCGCGGACGAGGCCTTCGATCCCCGCATCGGTGACGTGCAGCTCGACAGTCGCCGCATCGCTCCCGGCCACCTGTTCGCGGCCCTGCCCGGTTTGAAGGTGGACGGAGCTCGTTTCGCCGACCAGGCCCTGGCCCGCGGCGCGGTGGCGATCCTCTCGACCCAGGGGCTGGGACGCTCGGCTTCGGAGCCTGGCCCCTGGTCGAACTGGGTGCATCCGGAGGCACGGCGTGTCTTCGGAGAGGCGGCCGCCATCGTGCACGGGGAGCCTTCCAAGAAGCAGCGCGTGGTTGGCATCACGGGAACCAACGGGAAGAGCAGCGTGGCGGCGTTCACGCATCAGCTGGCCACGAGCGCCGGCTGGAAGCCTGGCATGAGCGGCACGATCGAAGTGCTCTTGCCCGGAGAACGAGCACGTCCGGCGACGCACACGACGCCGGACGCGGCGGAGCTACAGCGGCTCTGCAAAGAGAATCTGCAGCTGGGTGGGGACACCTTCGTGATGGAGATCAGTTCCCACGCGCTCGACCAGGAGCGCACGTCCGGGCTGCAGTTGGATGTCGCGGTCTTCACCAACTTGAGCCGCGATCACCTCGATTATCACTCGAGCATGGACACCTACGCCGAGGCCAAGGCGCGGATCTTCGAGCACCTCTCTCCTGTGGGGTGGGCGGTGATCTACGCGGACGACCCGGCGACCGATCGCATGGTGCGGGCGGCGCAGGATGCCGGGGCTCGGGTGGTTACGTACGGGATCGGATCACGAGCTGATCTGAGGGCAGACTCGATGGAGGTCGGGCCGCTTGGGACAAACCTGTTCCTCGAGGGGATGGGGATCCCACGGACCGGGTTGTTTCTTCCCCAGGTGGGTCGACACAACATCGAAAACGCACTCGCGGCGACTGCCGCGGTCCTCAAGTTGGGGGCGGGTCCCTCACGCGTTTTGCAGGGACTCGCCTCCATCTCTCTTCCACGAGGACGGTTGGAGGAAGTGGACGTCGGTGGACGGGGTTTCCGTGTCTTCGTCGACTACGCCCACACTCCGACCGCCCTCGAGCGGGTGCTTTGCACCCTCCGTGACGTCTTGGATTCTTCTTTGGGGAAGCGTCTTCTCTGCGTCTTCGGTTGCGGTGGCAACCGAGACGCAGAGAAGCGCTCTTTGATGGGGGAGGTCGTGGGGCGCTTGGCGGACGTCGCCATCGTCACGAGCGACAACCCGCGCGACGAAGAGCCGGAGCGAATCTGCGACGAAATCCTCTCGGGGATGGAGAAGTCTTGCGCCGAGACGATCGTCGACGTGGATCGGCGTTCGGCCATTCGGCGGGCGTTGAACTTGGCGGGCGACGGAGACGTCGTCCTTATTGCGGGCAAGGGGCACGAAACATGGCAACAGTTGCGTGGAGTGAGACTCTCGTTCGACGACGTACGGGTCGCCAAGGAGGAACTGCCATGAAGCAGTTGCTTCTGCAGGATGTTCTGGATTCGACCGGAGCGGTCCTGCTGAGAGGCGATGCCCACCAGGTCTACGTGCACGGTGTGAGCACGGACACGCGCACCCTCGAGGAGGGGCAACTGTTCCTGTCTCTCTCCGGTCCGAACTTCGACGGCAACCTCTTCGCCCAGCGCGCGCTCGAGCGCGGTGCGGCCGCCCTGTTCCTGCGGGGCGACGGCACCCAGTCGGAGCAGTCCCAGGCGCTCCTCGCGGAGGTGCCCGGGGACGTACCTATCGTCGTCCATCCGGATCCGCGCCGCTCCCTGGCGGACCTGGCGGCCTGGTATCGCTCGACGCTCGAGGCACCCGTGATCGGCATCACCGGTTCCTGCGGCAAGACGACCGTCAAGAACATCATCCGAGACCTGTTCTCCTCGCTGATGCGCGTGGTCGCCTCCCCGAGCTCGTTCAACAACGACATCGGTGTGCCCCATACGCTGCTATTGGGCGACGAGGACACGCAGCTGTTCGCGATCGAGCTCGGAACGAACAGTCCCGGTGAGATCGCCTCCCTGTGTCGTATCGCGCGCCCCTCCGCGGGGGTCATCACGAACGTGGGGGCGGCGCACCTGGAAGGTCTCGGGGACCTCGAGGGCGTGGCCCGCGAGAAGGGAGACCTGGCGGCTTCCCTGCCGAAGGACGGCTTCCTGGTTCTCAATGCGGATTGTCACTTCACACGCCATCTGCGCGCCCGGACGTCGGCCAGGGTGATCACGTTCAGCGTGGAAGGCGGCGAAGGCGAGCGCGGCGACCTGGATGCGAGCGAGCTCTATTTCCACTCGGGTGGGACGACCTTCCGCCTCAACGGTTTCGAGGTCACCTCGCCTCTCCTGGGGACGCACAACGTCCAGAATCTCTTGGCAGCCCTGGCCGTTGCCGTGGGGCTGGGTGTGCCGCTCGAGGAGTTGCTGCCCGCCGTGGCGCACCTGCAGGGAGGGCGGCAACGCATGGAGCGTATCGAGCTCGAAGGCCTGACGGTCTTCGATGATACCTACAACTCGAACCCTGATGCCCTGCGGGCCGCCGTGCGCGTTCTCTCGGGCATGCATGGGCACAAGCGTCGCGTGCTCGTCATCGGTGACATGCTCGAGCTCGGAGATCTGGCCGCGGAGCTGCACCACGAGGTGGGCAGGGAGGCGGCACAAGCCGGGATCGATGCGATCTTCGCCATCGGCGAGCTCGCCAAGGCGGCCGCGGCCGGTGCGCTGGAAGGAGGCCTATCGGCCGCTGCGGTCACGCACATCGATCACACCGACCACGCCGTGGAAGAGATCGAAGGCATTCTCCAGGACGGGGACGTCGTCCTGGTCAAGGGCAGCCGTGGCATGCGGCTCGAGCGGGTGGTGGAGCGCATCCGACACCGGTGGGGCTCGGAAGGCTAGCTGCGTGCTGCACGCGATCTTCTACGAGCACCTGAATCTGCGGCTGTTCGGCTACATCTCGTTTCGAGTAGCCATGGCCGCCTTCTCGGGTTTCGCCCTCGCCCTGTGGTGGGGCAGGCCCACCATTGCGTGGCTCAAGAAGCATCGCTTTCGGGAAGAGGTCGCCAAGACCGATGCGCCCGAGCTGGCCAGGGCGGCCGAGGCCTCGGGCAAGTCCAAGACGCCGACCATGGGGGGGAGCTTTCTCGTCGGAGCGCTGCTCTTCTCGGTGCTCCTGTGGGCGCGGCTGGACAACCTGCACGTCGTGCTGGGCATTCTGCTCACGGTCGGTTTGGCCGCCGTCGGTTTCGTGGACGACTGGAAGAAGCTGACTATTCCGGGCTGCAAGGGGCTGTCGTCGCGGGCCAAGATGCTGGGCCTGACCGTGGTCACGATCGGTGTGCTGGGCGCCCTGGCCTGGTACGCCAAGAGCAGCGGCCGGTACACCCTGCTCGCCCTCTATCCGCCCTTCCTCAAGGACGCGGTCCTGCCCCTCGGGCACTGGGGCGTGCTGGGAGTGCTGTTGTTCCTGGCCTTCGAGTGGTTCGTCGTCGTGGGGACTTCCAACGCCGCCAACATCACCGACGGCATGGACGGTTTGGCCGCGGGGCTGATGATCATCTCCGGGCTGGCCTTGCTCTTCTTCTGCTACATCACCGGGCGTTCGGACTGGACCGGTTACCTGGGCATTCCTCTGGTCTCCCATGCTTCGGAGATGGCGGTCGTGGGGGGCGCCCTGTGCGGAGCCTGCATGGGCTTCCTCTGGTACAACGCCTACCCGGCCCAGGTGTTCATGGGAGACTCGGGGTCGCTGCCCCTGGGCGGCGTCCTGGCCTGGATGGCGCTCGTCTCCAAGCAAGAGCTCGTGCTGCCCTTGATCGCCTGCGTCTTCGTCGCCGACCTCGCTTCGAGCTTCATCCAGACCTTCTACTATCGCCGCAGCGGCGGCGTGCGCCTGTTCACCCTGGCGCCGATCCATCACGGCCTCGAGCGCTACGGCGGCGTGTTTCGCCGGCGGGAAGAGGGTTGGCACGAGGTGCAGGTCGTGGTTCGCTTCTGGATCATCGCTGCCTGTGGAGCGATGGCAAGCCTGGCCCTCTTGAAGGTGCGTTGATGGGACGGGCCAGCACGATTCGAAGGGGCGCTCCGGATGGGCAGCTGACCATCATGGGTTTCCTGGACAACCTGGCGAAGCGCGCCGAGGTGACCGACCCCATGCGACCGGCCACGCGCCT
>JAUIEE010000430.1 GCA_030428965.1 bacterium
GCAGGGGCGTCAGGCCAGAATCAACCAGGCCGCGGTCAGGAGTCCTCCCCCCACGGCGAAAGCAGCGTATTGTTGGATGCGGCCCGTCTGAACCAGACGAATCGCAGCGCCAAAACCCTGGGAGACCATACCGACGGCGTTGACCAGGCCGTCGACGAACGTCTTGTCGAACCAGGCGGAGACCACGCCCACGAGCTTGTGGACGCGACCGATCAGCAGCACGAGCCCGTCGACCACCTTCTCGTCGAACCACTTCTGGGCGTAGGCGAGGCTCATCGTTCCGCGCAGGACCGTGGCCTCCACCGCTTCGTCCACGAAGTACTTGCGGCGCACGGTGGTGTAGAGGAGACCCAGGCTCCCGACGATGCGGGCCGGCAGATCTTGCTTGCGAACGTAGAGGTAGTAGGCACCGAAGATGCCCGCCGAAGCGACGAACAGGGAGAGCAGCACGGCGCGGGTGTGGGCCCAGTGCCCCAGGTGGCTGTGGGAATCCGTGATGCCCTCGGTGATGGTGCCGGTCATCCAGGCACCGACCTCGGCCCCGTAGAGGGACTCGAGGGTGACGAGCTTGGTGAACCACGGCTCGGAGTGCCAGAAGTGGATCAGGTGCCCGGGATCCGCCAGCCAGAAGTGCCCGCCGAGGACCCCGAGGAAGGCCAGGATCCCGAGGGCGAGAACCATCGGGAAGGGCGACTCGTGGGGCAGGTGGTCGTGGCCGTGGTCGTCCCCGTGGTGATCGTCGTGGCCGTCCCCGTGATCATCGTGGCCGTGGTCATGGGGATCGGGTCCCTCACAGCCCTCGGCGGCGAGCATGGCGGAGTAGCGGTGCTCGCTCTGGTTCCCCCGATACTCGCCGAAGAAGGTCATGAAGATCAGGCGGAACATGTAGAAGGCGGTGAACATCGCCGCGATGGCGAGGGCCACCAGCGCGTAGAGCGCCCAGCCGTTGAAGTGTCCCTGGTCCCCGACCTTGGCCCAGCCGGCCAGGATGATCATGTCCTTCGAGTAGAAGCCGGAGAAGAAGGGCACCCCGGCGATGGCCAGCGTGCAGACCAGCATGCACACGAAGGTCACCGGCATGTACTTGCGCAGACCGCCCATCAGGCGCATGTCCTGGACGTGGTGGCAGCCGTGGATGACCGAACCGGCGGACAGGAACAGGCAGGCCTTGAAGAAGGCGTGGGTCAGCATGTGGAACATGCCCGCCACGACGCCGCCCAATCCGACGGCAGCGACCATGAAACCGAGCTGGGAGATGGTCGAGTAGGCCAGCACCGCCTTGAGGTCGTAGACCACCATGCCGATGGTCGCGGCGAAGATGGCCGTCGTGGCCCCCACCACGGTGATCACCGACAGGGCCTCGGGCGACATCAGGGGGTACATGCGCCCGAGCAGGAACACGCCCGCCGCGACCATGGTGGCGGCGTGGATCATGGCCGAGACGGGGGTCGGACCGGCCATGGCGTCCGGCAGCCAGATGTGGAGCGGGAACTGGGCCGACTTGCCCACCGTGCCTCCGAAGACGAACACGCCGGCCACGGTCATCCAGGCCGGGAACTCGCCGCCGTTGGCGGCCACGGCGGCCCGGGCCGCTTCCCACAGCTCGGTGAAGCGCAGGGTCTCGAACTCCCGGTAGAACATGAGCATGCCGATCAAGAGGCACACGTCCCCGACCCGGGTGGTCAGGAAGGCCTTCTTGGAGGCCCAGGTCGCCCAGCGGAAGAAGAACGGCTGGCTCGGGTCATGGGCGAAGTGGCCGATGAGCAGGTAGCTCATGGCGCCCATGATCTCCCAGAAGATGAACAGGAAGAGGATGTTGTCGGACAGGACCAGCCCGAGCATCGCGAAGGTGAACAGGCTGATGTTCGCGAAGAAGATCGGGTAGCGCTTGTCTCCGTGCATGTAGCCCTGGGAGAACAGGTGCACGCAGAAGGAGACGATGCCCACCACGGCCAGCATGCCGGCCCCCAGCGGGTCGTAGAGCAGCCCTGCCACGACGTTCGGGGTCCCGGCCCCCCCGTCGGAGTAGAACCAGTTCAGCGCGAATCCTGTCGAGGCCGATTCGTGGAAGAACGCCTCTCCGGCGTAGGCCGCCGCGATGGCCTTGAAGGCCATGAAGACCGTGATCAGCATCACGACGAACATGCCGCCGGTCAGCAGCTTGTCCCCGTGGGGCAGTCGGCCGCGCAGGAAGATCTGCAGCACGTAGCCGATCAACGGAATGAGCGGCACCGCCAGGAGCAGCTTGAAGTCGAAGTCGGGATTGAATTCCAGGAGGGCCATGGGGCGAGGATTGTGGCTCTTGGGTGGGCGACTATTCCCGCAGGAGGTCGGCCTCGCTGGGCTTGATGGAGTTGAACAGGTAGAAGACGTTCAACACGATGGCCAGGGCCACGGCCGCCTCGGCGGCGGCCAGGATGATCGTGAAGACGGCGAACATGCGTCCGTCGAGGCCGTTGTCCCCGAAGCGATTGAAGGCCACGAAGTTGATGTTGGCCGCGTTGAGGATCATCTCGATCCCCATCAGGATGTAGATCACGTTGCGACGGGTGATGATCGCAACGATCCCGAGCCCGAAGAGGGCGGCCGACACGGCGATGTAGGCTCCCAGACCCATCAGTTACCTCCTCCAGTGGGTTCCGGCTCGAGATCCGCTCGCTTGCGGCGGGCGATGTAGACCGCAGCGACGAGGGCCACCGTCAGGACGATGGCGGCCAGCTCGAAGGCCACCACGTACTGGTCCGCGGCCAAAAAGCCCACACCGATGCGCTCGGCGGACGAGATGGCCCCGTCGGCCTTGCCGTCCAGGGGCGCGCTCCGAACGGCCCAGTTCGCGGTCGCGGCGACCTGCATGCTGACCCAGGTCACGCCGGCCCCGACCAGGGCCAGCCCGGGGAGCACGCGCGACAGCCGGCGCTCCTCCATGTCGGGCGGAGTGAGCATGACCCCGAACAGGATCAGGGCCAGGATGCCCCCGACGTAGATCAACAGCTGGGCCATAGCGAGGAAGTCCGACTCGAGCAGGACGAAGAGTCCCGCCACGCCGGTGAAGGTCGACATGAGAGCGAAGGCGCTGCGAACGACCGAGCGCTCCCAGATGCAGATCAGGCCGCCGCCGAGGGTCATCACGGCGAACAGGCCGAAGGCGAGCCCGACCGCCCCGGCCGCGAACAGGGACAGGCCCAGGGCACCGAGGGTCAAGAGGCCCAGCACGGCGTAGAAGGCTCGCTGCAGGTTTTCCTGGCTCATGGACTAGGCCCCGTCCTCGCCGTTCGCGGCTTCTTTGCCTTCCGCTTCGGCCTCGGCAGCGGCCTTGGCCGCCTCCTTGGCCTTCTTGGCCTCTTCCTTGGCCTGCTTCTTCTTTTCGGCCTCGATCATGCGCTCGCGGGCGTCGCGCGACATCCCCTTGTAGGAGAGCAGGTCGTGCTTGAACTCGCTGCGGTCGAAGCTCACGAAGGCGAACTCCGTGCCCATGTGGATGCAGTCCTTGGGGCAGGGATAGACGCACAGCTCGCAGAACATGCACTTCTGGTAGTCGAGCGTGAACGAGATCCACTCGAGCTCCTTGCCGTGGCGGATGGCGTCCATCTCGATGCAGTCGATCGGGCAGGCCCGCGCACAGGCCAGGCACTCGATGCACTTCTCCTGTTCGAGGTAGTGGATGCCCCGATACCGGTTCGGGATCGGCAGGCGCTCGTCGGGGTACTGCACCGTGATCGGCTTCTGCAGCAGGTACTTGCCGGTGATCTTCATCCCGGCCAGGGTCGTGCGCACCGAATCGACGACGTTGCGGACGTATTCCTTGGGGGTGATCATCAGCGCCAGAGCTCCGCGACGAAGACTTCCCAGATCCCGGCCCCGAGCACGCACACCAGCGAGAGGGGGGTCAGGTACTTGTATCCCATGGTCATCACCTGGTCGATGCGCACGCGCGGCAGGGTCCAGCGCAGCCACATCATGAGGAACACACCGGCGAAGCCCTTGATGACGATCGTGGTCGCCGCGGCCACCTGATGGATCACGCTGCCGTCGCCGGCCGCCTTGACCGCCGCCCAGGTCAGGGGGCTCTCGAAGCCGCCGAAGAAGAAGAAGCTGCCGACCACGCAGTACAGGAACATGGCCGCGTACTCCTCCATGAAGAAGAAGGACCAGCGGATGCCGGAGTACTCCGTGATGAAGCCGGCGACGAGCTCGGACTCGGCCTCGGGCAGGTCGAAGGGTGCGCGCTTCGTCTCCGCCAGCGTGGCGACGAAGAACAAGAGGAACGCGGGCAGCATGAACGGGTTGCG
>JAUIEE010000431.1 GCA_030428965.1 bacterium
GGGAGTCGAACCCCTGACCTCTACAATGCCATTGTAGCGCTCTACCAACTGAGCTAATCCCCCGTTCCAGGTCCCCGGCATCCGGGGGAGGATGCGCGGAGCGAGCGGCTTCGTCGGCCCTGCCGGGCGTCCGACTTCGCTCTCGAGAACGCGGAAGGATGCCCACCTGGGCGCCCCACGTCAAGCGGGGAAGGGCCCTGGGGACGAGCCGGGGCTCCGACGTGGTCGTGGGAGCGGCCCACCCCTATGCTATCGGGCCATTTCTCCCCGGGGCTCGCCCCGGGTGGACCATCGAGGACGATCTTGGATCAGAACTACCGCCCGCAGGATATCGAGCCGCGCTGGCAGCGCGCCTGGGAAGAGACCCGGGCCTTCCGCGCGAAGAACCCCGGTGATCCGGACTTCGATCCCGAACAGCCCAAGTACTACGTGCTGGACATGTTCCCCTACCCCTCCGGGGCCGGGCTCCACGTCGGGCACCCGATGGGCTACCTGGGGACGGACATCCTGGCGCGCAGGAAGCGCATGGAGGGCTACAACGTCCTGCACCCCATGGGCTTCGACGCCTTCGGTCTGCCCGCCGAGCAGTACGCCATCCAGACCGGGGCCCATCCGCGCGAGACGACCGAGACGAACATCCAGAACTTCCGTCGTCAGCTCCGGCGCCTGGGGCTCTCCTACGATTGGCAGCGCGAGTTCGCCACCAGCGATCCGTCCTACTACCGCTGGACCCAGTGGATCTTCGGGCGTCTGTTCGACCAGGGGCTGGCCTACCAGACCGAGATTCCGGTCTGGTGGTGCGAGGAGCTGCGCACGGTGCTCGCCAACGAGGAGGTCATCAACGGCCGCTCCGAGCGTGGGGGCTTTCCCTGCGTGCGCCGCCCGCTGAAGCAGTGGATGCTGAAGATCACGGCCTACGCGGACCGCCTGCTCGAGGACCTGGACGAGCTCGACTGGCCCGAGTCGGTCAAGTCCATGCAGCGCGACTGGATCGGACGCTCGGAAGGGGCCGAGATCGAGTTCCCGATCGAGGGGCTGGAAGAGGACCTGGTGGTCTTCACGACCCGTCCGGACACCCTGTGGGGCGCGACCTTCATGGTCATCGCCCCCGAGCACCCGTTGCTGGAGCAAATCCTGACCGAGGGCGACCGCGACGCGGTCATGGCCTACGTGGAAGAGGCCGCTTCGAAGTCCGATCTCGAGCGCACGGACCTGGCGAAGGAGAAGACGGGGGTCTTCACCGGACGCTACGCCATCAATCCGGTCATGGACGAGGATTCCGAGGAGAGGCGTATTCCGATCTTCGTGGCCGACTACGTGCTCGCGAGCTATGGAACCGGGGCCATCATGGCCGTGCCGGCCCACGACGAGCGCGACTTCGAGTTCGCCCAGCGCTACAACCTGACCATCCGGGAAGTCGTCCAGCCGCCCAAGGGCGTGGACGGTCTGGACGAGGGGGTGTGCTACTCGGGCGAGGGCATCGCGGTGCATTCGGGTCCCATCGATGGACTGAAGCGCGCGGAGGCCACGCTGAAGTGCATCGGGCTGCTCGAGGAGAAGGGCTGCGGCCGCGCCAAGGTGACCTACCGCCTTCGGGACTGGCTGTTCTCTCGTCAGCGCTACTGGGGCGAGCCCTTCCCCGTGCTGCACCATCCCGACGGATCGATCACGAGGGTCGCCGACGAAGACCTGCCCGTGGAGCTCCCGGACATGGAGGACTTCACGCCCTCCGAGGACGGCTCACCGCCCCTGGCGCGGGCCACCGAATGGCTCGAGGTCACCGATCCCGAGAGTGGCGAGACGCTGCGCAGGGACACCGACACCATGCCCGGCTGGGCCGGCTCGTGCTGGTACTACCTGCGCTTCATGGATCCGTCCAACGACGAAGAAGCCTTCTCGCGGGAGGCCCAGCGCTACTGGGGCAACGTCGACCAGTACATCGGTGGGGTGGAGCACGCGGTCCTGCACCTGCTCTACGCGCGCTTCTGGCACAAGGTGCTCTACGACCAGGGCCTCGTCACGACGAAGGAACCCTTCGCACGACTGTTCAACCAGGGGCTCGTGACCACCTTCGCCTACAAGGACGGTGAGGGACGCCTGATCCCCAGCGACGAGGTCGAGGAGAAGGGCGGTACCTGGACGAGCACGAAGACCGGCGAGCCCCTCGAGCAGGTCATCGCCAAGATGTCGAAGACCCTCAAGAACGTGGTCAACCCCGAGGAGGTGATCGACGAGTTCGGTGCGGACACCTTCCGCTGCTACGAGATGTTCATGGGTCCCCTGGGCGAGTCCAAGCCCTGGAACCCCCGGGACGTGGGGGGGTGCCGCCGGTTCCTGGATCGCGTGTGGCGCGTGTTCGTGGACGAGAAGGGCAGCGATCCTATTCGGGCGCACCTCTTGCAGGAGAGCCCCCCGGGGAACGCTTCCAAGCTCGAGCCGGAGCTGCACCGCATGCTCAAGCGCGTGGACGACTCCTTCGAACACTACAACTTCAACACGGCCATCGCGGCCATGATGTCGTTCGTGAACGAGGCCACCCGGGACCCGTCGCTCGTGGACCGTTCCCAGGCCGAGCGCTTCCTGACGGTGCTGTCCCTGTTCGCGCCTCACCTGGCCGAAGAGCTCTGGTCACGCCTGGGCCACGCTGAGAGCGTCGGACGTCAGAGCTGGCCCCGGGTGGACGAGGCCTACCTCGAGGATGCGGAGATCGAACTGGTCGTTCAGGTGAACGGGAAGCTACGCGCTCGGGTGGCCGCCCCCAAGGACGCCGACCGTGGGACGCTGGAGGAGCTGGCCCGGAAGGCCGCGGCCCAGCAGCTCGAAGGCAAGGAGGTGCGACGCGCCGTCGTCGTACCCGGCAAGCTGGTCAACTTCGTGGTCGGCTGAGCCTTCCCGCTCGAGCCGACCGCGCCGAGGCGGACGGACCCCTTTCGGCTCAGAAGCCCGGGATGCTCTTGGCTTTCGCGTACAGAGCCTTGGTGACGAGGAAGCTCACCACCAGGACCACGGGCAGCACGTAGTACCACTCGCTGATCGAGAGGATGGCGGGCTGGTGCACGCTGACCATGAACAACAGGAGCGGCACCGACATGTAGGTGTTGTGCTTCGAGCGCAGTCCCGCGATGGCCGGGTCGGTGGGGTCGGGGGCCTCGCCGTTCTTGATCGCCCTGATGATGCGCTTCTGGGCGGGCCAGATGCGCATCCAGACGTTTGCGGCCATGGCGGTCCCGAACATCGCGGCGACGTGGATGTAGGTCGCACGCATCGAGAAGCCGCTCGTCTCCCGCAGGAAGTAGGCGAAGCCCATCGTGAGCGCGGCCCAGATCAAGACCGCCAGGTTGTGCTGACGGGCCATGACCTTGAAGAGAGCGTCGTAGACCAGAAAACCGACGAAGAGCCCAAGGAATCCCGGCAGCCAGTCCTTGGCTTGGATCTCGGCCCGTTGGTCCTCCAGGAGGTAGGCCCCGTCGTAGCCGTGGTAGTAGACGAGGAACAAGAGGAAGAACCCGGTGACCCAGGTGACGGCGGCGCCCCAGCGGAACCAGTAGAGAGCCCGCGGCAAGAGCTCGGGGACGACCTTTCGTTTGGTCTCCGCGTCCAGGGTCGGCGCAAAGGCGCTGTTGACCCAGTTGAAGAAGTAGAGCAGTCCGATCCAGAGGACGCCTGCTCCGAAGTGCAGCCAGCGGTCAGCGAGTTCGAACAGTTCCATGGATCCTCTGGGGGGGTCGGGGGGACGAAGAGACGACGGCCAATCTGCCCGACTATCCGCGATCGGCGGTCAAGATGTCAAACCGAAGCTCCCCGGAGCCTAGTCGGCCTGGAAGCTCAGGGCGAAGCCGGTCGACCGCCCTTGCTCGACCTCGATGCGACCCCGCACCTTGCCGAACTCCTCGTGGATGGCCTCGACCACGTAGGACCCCGGGGGGACGTCGGTGATGCGAAAGGCTCCCTCACGGTCGGAAACCGCGAACCAGGGATGGTCCTGCACGTAGACCAGGGCGGACATCCACGGGTGGATGTCGCATTTGAGATGCACGGGGTGCTCGCGGCGATCGAAGACGTACTCGAGGGCCGCCTGGCCGCGGCCCATGTTGACGTTGCCGGAGGCGTTGTTGCGGGGAGCCCGCAGGTTGACGTTGTGGGTCGTGGGGTCGCTGTTCTGGACGTGGAAGGGCTGACCGACCTGGACGGCCGCGACGTGGGGCGTGTAGATGCAACCGCGCTGGTCCATCACCACGGGGCTCGTCGGAGCGCTGGGGACCGCCTCCTCGTCGAAACCCGACTT
>JAUIEE010000432.1 GCA_030428965.1 bacterium
AGTTGACCGCCTCGTCGAAGAGGAAATCGGTCAGGTAGAACTCCGCGTTGAACAGGGAGACCTTGTGCCGCGGGCGGTAAGGCGGCACGAGCAGCATCCCGGGATGGTGGCGAGCCTCCCCGTCGATCTTCAGCCTGGCGCCGGCCTCGAGGCGCGCCAGGAACTCACGTCCGATCTGTCGGGGGGAGCGGTCGTCGGGTTGGATGCCGGTGGCAGGGGGTCGTGCGGTCACGCGCCGAGCCATGGGTCTCTCTCGTGCTGGGGGGAGCGAAGAGGGGAGCAGGGGCGCCTCTCTTACACCAGAGGCAAGCCGAAGGGAACGGCGGACCGGCGCTTCAGTCCGAACAGCGCGCGGTGTGGCTGCCCGGCTCGGCGGTGAACTCGACCTGGCCCAGGAACTTGACGTTCACGCTGCAGTCCTCGCCGTCGGCGAAGAGCAGTCGAAAGGGACCGCCGTAGCGTCGGGGAAGGGGCTCGTCGTCCAGCGCATAGAGCACCAACCCTCCGGCCAGGGCCTCGTCGAGGGCCACGTTGGCCGTGAACGAACCGTCTTCCGAGGCCACGTGGACCAGGGACGCCCCCGGGTCCACGCCCGCCAGCTCCGCCAAGGCCGCCAGGCGGATCGCATGGCCCTCGCGCCCCTGGACGAGCTGCCCCACGTCGGGGACCTGGTGGGAGGAGGCGATGGCCCGCAGCTCGTCGATTCCGAGCTCGAGCTCCCGGGTTCCGCGCACGGTGAGGCTCGACATGGCCGAGAGCTTAGCTTCGGTCGCACGGTGTGCGAAGGCGCTCCACGGCCCGCCCGAAGACCTTGCGAGCGAGGTGGCCCCGGGACCGCACGCCGCTGCGACGGGCGCCCCTCGGCCGTTTGCCGCTTCGAGGAAATAACCGCGGCCCGCGCCGCACGGGAAGCCAAGCTCGAACGCTCCTTCCCCGACAAGCTCCAACCATGAAGAGCCTGATCCTCGTCACGACCCTGCTCTTGGCCAGCTCCGCCGCGGCCCAGGAAGAGACCCCCTACCGGGGTACCCTCGATATGGAGGAGGCTGCGGCTCCCCTCAGCGAAGGAGGAGAGATCGTCTACGAGCGAGGCCGGCTGACGACCCGCCTCGTGCGCTCGGATCCGGGCAGCAGGGAGATCGAGGTTTCCGTGTGGCGCTTCCCGGCCGTCGAACCTGTCGAGGACGACGTGCCACCCATCGTCCAGCTGAACGGGGGGCCCGGCTGGCCCGGCTTCGGGGACAGCCTCGATCGACCCGGGGCCTACGAGGACGAGATCCTTCCCTTCACCCGCTTCGCGGATCTGGTCGTGGTCGGGCAGCGGGGCATCGGCTCCTCCACGGGGACACCCTGCCCCTGGAACGCAGGTCCCACGGACGGGCTGAGCCAGGAGCAGCAGGACGCGCTCCTGGTCGAGGCTTGCCGGCAGTGTCGCGAACACTGGGAAGGCCAGGGCTTCGACCTCTCCGGCTTCAACGTGATCGAGGCGGCAGCGGACGTGGACGAGGTGCGGCGCCTGTTGGGCTACGAGCGCGTGACCCTCTGGGGCGGGAGCTTCGGGTCCCACTTGTCCATGGCCGTGATGCGCTATTTCCCCGCGGGCGTGGCGCGCGGTGCTGACGGGCATGGAGGGTCCGGATCACACCTACGACATGCCCAGCGGCGTGCTGGCGGTGCTGGAACGCATCTCGGCGGAAGCGGAGGCCTCTCCCCGGTTGGCCGGCCATGTGCCGGAGGCAGGGTTCCTCGGGGCCCTGGAGGAGCTGCACGACGCCCTGGAGGAAGAGCCCGTCGACTACGAGTTGATCCACCCGCGCACCGGAGAACCGGAGGTCGTGCGCATCGACGGGAACGCGTTGCGGCGGGTTGCCCTGGGGGTGACCGGGCGAGTGAACTCCCGGAGCGGGGTCGGAACCTGGCCTGCGGACGTGCTGCGCATGTACGAGGGCGACTTCGAGCCTGTGGCCCGGGCGTTGCTGGGGCGTTCGGGCGAACGGACCGGCTTGCAGACCGCCAGCTTCTTCATGCTCGACTGCGGATCCGGCATCAGCCCCGCGCGGCGCGAGAAGCTCCTGGCCGATCCGGCCGCGCGCATCGTCGGCCGGCTGGAGTACCTGTACGAGACGGCCTGTCCCGCCTGGGAGGCCGACCTGGGCGAGGAGTTTCGCCGGGGCTTCGAGACCGAGATCCCGACCGTGGTCGTGCACGGAACCTGGGACGTGAGCACGCCCTTCGAGAACGCCCTGGAGTGCCTGCCGTTCTTCGAGAACCTGAACTTCGTCGTGGTCGAGGGGGGGACCCACGGGGCCCTGCGGGAGGCCATGGGCTTCTCCCCGGACTTCGCCGCGGCGCTCATGGCCTTCGCCACCCGGGGAGAGACCGGGGGCCTGCCCGGGGAGGTGCGGCTGCCGCCGATCGCGTGGAGCGTGCCCCCCTAGGGATCTCGCCTCCGGGCTCGAAAAAACGGCAAAGCTATTGAGACTCAATCTCAGATAGCCGATAAAGCTGCGCCCGAGAGGGGCCCAGGATGGCGAAGGACAAGAAGAAGAAGCGCGAGCGCAAGGGCAAGCCCAAGAAGTCCTGCTGCGACAAGCCGGCCCACAAGCGCTGCAAGCGTTGCCCCCTGGCCCTGTGATCGTCCCGGTCGCTAGGTTGGCGGCATGGAGACACCCAAGGTAGCAGTCGTGACCGCCGCGGGGAGCGGCATGGGGGCGGGGATCGCGCGCGTTCTGGCCGGGCGCGGCTATCGCGTGGCCATCCTCTCGTCCTCCGGTCGTGGTGAAGCGCTGGCCAAGGAGCTGGGCGGCATCGGTTTCACCGGATCCAACCGTTCCGTTGGCGACCTCGAGCGTCTGGTGCAGGGGACCCTGGCGGCCTTCGGCCGCATCGACGCCGTGGCCAACAGCGCCGGGCACGGGCCCAAGGGAGAGCTCCTTTCGCTCTCCGACGAAGACTGGCACGTGGGGATGGAGGTCTACCTGCTCAACGTGGTGCGTCTGTGCCGGCTGGTGACACCGGTCTTCCAGCAACAAGGCGGCGGCGCGATCGTGAACCTCTCGACCTTCGCCACCTTCGAGCCGGAGTCGAGCTTCCCGACCTCGGGGACCTTCCGCGCCGGCCTCGCGGCCTTCACCAAGCTCTACGCCGACCGCTACGCCGCGCAGAGCATCCGCATGAACAACATCCTGCCCGGCTTCATCGACAGCCTACCCGAGGTCGAGTCCTTCCGGGAGCGCATCCCCATGGGGCGCTACGGAACCGTGGACGAGATCGCGCACACCGCGGCCTTCCTGCTCTCGGACGAAGCGCGTTACATCACCGGACAGAACCTGCGGGTGGACGGCGGCCTGACCCGCTCGGTCTAGCCGGCTAGCCCGGCGTGGGGCGCAGCCACTCCACGTCGGTGACGTCCTGGTTGGAGTCCAGGAGCTCCTGGATGACTCCGCGCAGCTCGACCTCGGTCTTGCGCACGGCGTGGGCCTTCTTCTTGCGCCAGAAGATGCCGACCTGGGGCTCGACCCACACCGACCAGCGATCTTCCGCGTCCCCTTCGTTGCCGATCCCCAGGGTGAAGGGCACCGATTCGGCCGACAGGGAGAGCAGCCAGCCCCAGTCCTCGGGGCTCGGCTCCTCGACGGGAATGCCGCGCTGTTCCAGGCCCTGACGGATCCAGTCCGCCAGGTTCTTGCCGAAGCGTCCCGGGTTGGTGAGCTCTTCTTCGCCCTCCTGGGGCTGGAAAGCGCCGGACGAGAACCAGACTTGGGTCAACACGGTGGAGTCTTCGGTCGATTCCACCCGGACCTTGAGGACCGCCTGGGGGCGCCTGCCCTGGTAGGTTGGGGGACATGGCCGAACCGCCGCCTTCGGAAGCCGTGGAGCCGGACCTGGCCCTCGTCCGGGAAGCCCTGGCCGGGGAGCTTCCGGCCGTCGACCGACTGCTCGCCCGGCTGCGCTGTGTCCCCAGGACCCTGGCCGTGCTCAACCGGCGGGCAGGCTGGCCCCTGAGCGAGGACCAGCTGGAAGGGCTGGCGGTTCCCACGACCCTCCGGGTTTGGAAGCGGCTGGGGGCTTGGAAGAGCGCTGACAGGATCGAGACCTGCGCGTTCCGGGTCGCTGCGCGCGCGCTGGTCGAACGGCTGGTCGAGCTGGCGGAGCGTGATGGTTTGCCCGGGGGCGTGGCCCGAGAGCCCGAGGCCGATGGGGCCCGCACGCTGCTCGCGGAGTGGATCGAAGCGGAGCTCGGTTCGGAAGCGGGGTCCGGGGCCTCGGACCTGGCCGCCCGC
>JAUIEE010000433.1 GCA_030428965.1 bacterium
CGGCCTGGACGGCGCAGGTGCTGACGGGGCTTCAGGAGGAGCTCGGGGACTCGTTCGTGCGCCGCATCCGTTTCGTCAGCGCGGTTTCCGGAGGCAGCGTCGGTGCGATGCACTTCCTCGAGCGCTACCTGCCGTCCGGCAACCCTCCCGTGGAGCAGGCTACCTGCATTCGCGCTCTGGCCGGCCGATCGGGTCTCGCCGCGACGGTCTGGGGCATCGCCTATCCGGACTTCCTGCGCGGCACCCTGCCCTTTCGACTGCTCGACCCGATCTACGATCGAGGCTGGGTGCTCGAGCGAACCTGGATGAGGCCCCCGGCCGAGGGGTGCGAGGGAGCCGGTGGCGTGGAGAGTCGATTGGGGGACTGGGCCGACCGGACCCGCGGCGGGAGTTTCCCGGGGGTGGTCTTCAACGCGACCCTCGTGGAGACAGGTGAGCGGCTCCTGTTCAGCACGGTCCGAATCCCCGGCGCACGCAAGGCGATCTCGTTCCTCGACGACCCTGGTTACCGGCGTGATCTGGACGTGGTCACGGCGGCCCGCCTGTCGGCCACGTTTCCCTACGTGACCCCCGTGGCGCGACCCCTCACCGTCAACGGGGACGCGGACGTGGATCGAGCCGATCACGTGGCGGATGGAGGCTACTTCGACAACTTCGGCGTGTTCAGTGCGGTCGAGTGGGTGGGGGCTCTGGCCGAGACGGACTCGTTCGAGCGGCTGGGGCCGATCGTCTTCCTCGAGATCCGCGCTTTCCCCCAAGGGCAGGAGCATCTGGGCGGATGCACCCTGAGGCGCAGGGGCGGGTGGTACTTCGAGGCCGCTGGTCCCCTGGAAGCGGTGCTGGCCGCCCGCAACTCGACCCAGACGGCGCGCAACGACAAGGAAATCGAATTGCTGAGGCTGGCCCTGGGTCCCGGGAAGGTCGCCCCGTCCGTCATCGCTCGCCCCAGGCACAAACCCACCGACGGCTGCTGGTGCGAAGCGCTGGACTACCCGCTCTCCTGGCACCTCTCGCCGGCCCAACGGCAGGACGTCGTCGACCAGTGGGAACGCATTCGCCCCGAGCTGGTGGAGCGCCTGCTGGAGAGCCTGAACTAGCTCTGCGGAGCCGCGGCCCTGCGCGACCTCTCGACCCGGGGGTAGGGAAGAGATCCTTCGCGCAGTCCAGAGGAGGTCGCGAATTGGCATGGCTCCGCACAGGAATCCTGTCCCAGGGCGCAGGGGCTTTCGTACCCTGCCCCGAAGATGTCGATCGAGATCGCCAATCTGATCGTGAACGCCGGGCTCGTCTATGCGGGACTGGGCCTCGTCTTCGGGCTGGCCTTCGTCTGGAAGGGCGCCGGTCGCCTGGATCCCGACGCGGCTCGGGGGACCTGGGGCTTTCGCCTGCTGATCCTGCCGGGTAGCGCCGCTCTGTGGCCCCTGCTGCTCTTGCGGTGGGTGCGTTCCAGCGGGCCTCCCCAGGAGACCAGCCCCCACAGGAGCCCGGTGTGATCCGTCCGCTACGCAGGCGCCACCGCCTCTGGATCGCGCTCCTCAGCCTGACCCTGCCCGTGGGCGTTGGCCTCGGCCTTGCCGCCAGGCCCGAGGCTCCGCGGGGGGAGTCCCGATCCAGCGGCCTCGACTGGACGAAGGCCCGTGAGCTGGAGGGACTGGACCTGTCGCTCTTGACCGACCCGTCCGACGCCTCCCTCTGGGTCCGGCCCTCGGTGGACGCCCAGCGCCCCGACGTTCTGGTCTACCTCACGTCCGAGCCCCCGGGCCTGGATTCCCTCCCTCGCGACGCCCACCTCGTGGGGAGCTTGGCCGGCGTCCGGCCGCGCCGGCTCGAGCTGGGGGACGCCCGGGGTTCGACGCTGGTGCTCTACAGCCTCGGCCACCAGGAAGTGCTCGGCAGCGCCGCTTTCGTCGAGCGATAGCCATGGGACACGCCTACCAGGCCGTCGGCTGGAACCGGCAGAAGAAGATCTACGACCGGACCCTGCTCCTGGGAGTGGTCCTGTACCTGGCCGTCTTCCTCGGCGTCGGTTTCGCCCTGCACCCCGAGGCCACGGCGGAGACGATGATCCTCCGCGCGCTGGGGACCGCGGCTTTCATGCTGCTGCACGTGGTGCTCGCGATCGGACCCCTGAGCCGGCTCGACTCCCGCTTCTTGCCCCTGCTCTACAACCGCAGGCACATGGGAGTCACGATGTTCCTCCTGGCCTTCGGGCACGGCGCCTTCTCCTTGCTCCAGTTCCACGGGTTCGGGGATGTGGGCCCCCTCGTGAGTCTCCTGGTCAGCAACCCGCGCTTCGACAGCCTGGCGCAGTTCCCCTTCCAGCTCCTGGGCGCCCTGGCCCTGTTCCTGTTGTTCCTCATGGCCGCGACCAGCCACGACTTCTGGCTGACCAACCTGACGGCCCCCGTCTGGAAGGCGTTGCACATGCTGGTCTACCTGGCCTACGGGTTGATCGTGATGCATGTCGTCCTGGGGGTGCTCCAGGCGGAAACGTCGCCCCTGCTCGCCGGTCTGCTCGTGCTCGGGATGATCGTGGTCCTCGGCCTGCACCTGGCCGCCGGCTGGCGGGAGCGCGCCCTCGACGAGCCCCTGGACCAGCTGGCCCGGGAAGGGTTCGTGGACGTCGGGGCCTTCGAGGAGATCCCCGAGGCCTGCGCGAGGGTGGTGACCCTGGGTGGGGACCGGGTGGCCGTCTTCCGCTACGGCGATCGGGTCTCGGCCCTGTCCAATGCCTGCCAGCACCAGAACGGGCCCCTGGGGGAAGGGCGCATCATCGACGGCTTCGTGACCTGCCCCTGGCACGGCTACCAGTACAAGCCCGACTGTGGGGCTTCCCCCGAGCCGTTCACCGAAAGGGTGCCGACCTTCGAGACGCGCATCGTCGACGGGCGGGTCTGGGTCTCGCCCGTGGCCCAGGCCCCCGGTACCTACGTCGAGCCGGCCCGTCACCCGGGGAGAGCCCGATGAGCGCTGCGCGCGAGTTCTACGTCGGCTACTTGCCGCAGGCTCCCCCCGCCCTGGCCCGCACGGTGCGAGCCCGTGTGTTGCTCTTCCTGGGGCTGGGTCTAGCGGGAGCCCTGCTGATCACCGCCTTCCAGCAGCCTTTCTCCAAGGCCGTCTTCGAGTTCGGGAAGGTGCGCAGCTTCGAGGGTCGGATCGAGGTCCGGCCCTATCCGATGCTCGTGGTCGAGCGGCCGGGGGCCGGCGACGCGTCCCGCTACCTGCTGGTGGCCTTCGGCAAGCACGGGGCGGAGGCCGAGGTGGGGGCCCTGGCCGGACGGCGCGTACGGCTCGAAGGGAGCCTGGTCTATCGCGACGACCAGACGATGATCGAGCTGGCCGAGGGCTCGGTCGAAGCTCTGGACGACTCGGTCCGTCCGGAACCGTCCCCGTCCCAGGCCGTGGATTCACGAACTTTTGTCGGGGAAATCGTCGATTCCAAGTGTTTCCTGGGCGTCATGAAGCCCGGGAACCTCAAGCCTCACCGGGCCTGCGCGACCCGCTGCATCAGCGGGGGCATCCCCCCGATCCTCCTCGTGACCGACGCTGAGGGCCTGGCCAGCTATCTTCTGCTCACCGATGCCCAGGGCGGGCCCGTGGGGGCCGAAGTGGTGGCCCGGGGCCTCGTGGCCGAACCCGTGAGAATCACCGGCGCGGTGCATAGACTGGGCGACCTGCGGGTCCTCAGAGCGGACCCCTCGGCTTGGGAACGGATCGAGTGAACATGAACGTCTTGACCGACCGGTCGGTTTTCCCGCGCACGGACGTCGTGCCCGACCTGGATGAGACCCACGGGTCCTACCGCTTGAGCTTCGCACGCTCGCCGGAGGAGCTGGACGGGGCCCAGAAGCTGAGGTTCGAGGTCTTCAACCTGGAGCTCGGGGAGGGATTCTCCGAGTCCCACGAAACGGGTAGGGACCAGGACGAGTACGACGAGCAGTGTCAGCACCTGGTGGTGACCGACCTGCGCGACGGTCGCATCGTGGGGACCTACCGCATGCAGTTGCCTGAGCTGGCCCTGCAAGGAGCCGGGCTCTACTCGGCGACCGAGTTCGACCTTTCCCGACTGCCCGTGGAGCTGCTCGAGGACTCGGTCGAGCTGGGACGGGCCTGCATCGCCAGCGAACATCGCAACCGCAAACTGCTCTTCCTGCTCTGGCGTGGACTGACCGCCTACATCCTCTGGAACCGGCGCAACTCCCTGTTCGGGTGCAGTTCGCTGACCAGCCAGGACCCGATGGACGGCCTGTGGTTCACCCGCTA
>JAUIEE010000434.1 GCA_030428965.1 bacterium
CCTGCACCGGCTCGACCACATCATCGGCGACGGCAGCCCCATTTTGGACGACGTCTACTTCGACGGCGACCTGGACGCCGACCTTCTCGTGGGGGAGATCGACGTTCCCGGTGGCGCTCCGGACCGGGTCGTTTCCTACCGCAGGGATGGTCCGGCCTTCGAAGAGCCCGAGCTCCTGCTCGCGCCGCTCTTCTCGCCCCTGCTTCAGCAGGGCTTCGACGTCAACGGGGACGGCTTCGAAGACCTGGGGGTGACGCAGCTCGACAATGCACGGGCCTACGTTCTGGTGGGGGGGGCCCAGGGCTGGGCCCAAGCCCTGCCGGTCGACTTCGAGGCCGGGGCCTCGGCCCTGGCTTTCGGAGACGTGAACGACGACGGACTCACGGATGTGCTCGCGGCGGTCAAGGACCACGACGCGCTCCACGTTCGATTGGCGAGCGCTCCACTCGTCTGGAGGGAACCCCAGCGCTACAACCTGGGTAGCGAGCCCCGGGGCATCCACCTGGCGGACCTTCAGGGCAACGGCGACCTGGACCTGGTCTCGACCAACGCGCGCGACTTCTCGGTCCTGACCGGCTCCTCGAGCGGCGTCTTCCGGGCGGCCCGGGGCTTCCCGATCCTGTTCGCGGGCCCGGTATCCCTCGATACGGGCGATCTGGACGGGGACGGCGACCTGGACGCCTGCGTCCTCACCAGCATCGAGCCGGCCTTGATCTTCCTGCAGAACGACGGCGGGGAGCTGAGCCCCAGGAGCGTCGTCGTGCTGGAGGCCGACCCCGACGAGAACTTCGGGCAGGTCCGCATCGCCGATCTGGATGGCGACGGGAAGAACGAGGTCGTGGCGACCGTCAACCAGGCCGACGAGGTGCGCATCTTCCGCAACCCGGGGCCCATCAGCTCGTTCACGGCCGCCTCCCCGAGGGACGTCGTCTCGGCGGGCATCCGTCCCACGGGGCTCGATCTGGCCGACTTCAACGGGGACGGGCAGCTCGACATCGTCGTCGGGAACGCAGGCGACCTGACCGTGCAGATCCTCGAGGGCGACGGTTCGGGCGGATTCGTGGCGCGCGCTCCCGTCGGGGTCGGCGGACGTCCCGGCTTCATCCAGTGCGCCGACCTCGATCAGGACGGCTTCGCGGACGTGGCTCTCACCGTGGGAGGCGGCGGTACCGAGCGCGGGCTGGTCCTCTTGCGCAACGACGGAAGCGGTGAGCTCACCGTGGGCTACGGCTTCCCGATCGACGCGGTCAGCGCCTCGATGACGATCGGGGACTTCGATGGCAACTCCTACCCCGACATCGTCGTCGGCCAGCCGAACGTCAAGTTCGACGAGGTCTTCCTGACCCTCAACCTGGGAGAGTTCAACTTCTCGACCGAGGCGGTGAAGATCGGAGTCAATCCGGGCATCGTCATCGCCGCGGACGCGGACCGCGACGAGCACCTGGACCTCTTGATCCCCTCGGGCTCCAGCGATCTGCAGATCGTCCTCGGGGATGGCCGAGGCAACCTGGGGTCGTCGGTCACGGCCAAGGGGGAGCTGCCGATGCCGCACCTGGCGGTGGATGCGAGCTACGCGGACATGAACGGCGACGGTCTGACCGACCTGGTCTTGGTCTCGACCGGTACCCCCATGATCTGGGTGGCCTGGAACGTGAGCGCTCCCGCGCGCTAGGTGTCAGGTCCAAGTAGGTTGTTCACTCGATTCCCTCCGGGATCATGGGGCTTACCACAGGCTCCTAACCCCGGAGAGATCGAGTGAAGCTGCATGCTAACGCGAAGACGACCCCGAAGACCCGCCTGCTCCTGGTCCAGCGCATAGAAGCCGGCTGGGACGCCGCATCTGCGGCTGAAGCCGTAGGCGTAAGCCGCAGATGCGCGCTGAAGTGGCTTGCCCGCTATCGCGAAGAGGGCCTGGAGGGCCTCCAGGATCGATCTTCGGCGCCGCATCGGATCCCGCACCGTACGCCAGCCTCGAAAGTCCGGCGCATCAAGAAGCTGCGCTTACAGCGGCTGGCGGCCTATCAGATTGCCCGTTTGCTGGGCATGGCTCGCTCGACGGTCTCCGCGGTGCTGCTGCGCCTCGGCCTCAATCGCCTGAAAGTCCTCGAGCCCAAGGAGCCGGCCAACTCATATGAGCGGGCTCGACCTGGAGAACTCCTGCATCTGGACGTCAAGAAGTTGGGTCGCTTCAAGGGGATAGGGAAACGCTTCCTACCCGAGGGGCGAGCTCGCCGCTCAGTCGGTGCCGGCTGGGACTTCATTCACGTCTGCGTCGACGATCACAGCCGTATGGCCTACGTCGAAATCCTCGAAGACGAGACGGGACCGAGCGCAGCTGATTTTCTTCAGCGGGCGGTCCGCTGGTTTGCTGATCTTGGAGTGCGAGTCGAGCGAGTCCTCACGGACAACGGCTCCTGCTACAAGAAGGTCTTCGACGCTGCCTGCGAGCAGATAGGCATTCGGCACTTACGTACCAGGCCCTACCGACCTCGTACTAACGGCAAGGCCGAGCGGTTCATCCAAACTCTCTTACGCGAGTGGGCTTACGCAAAGCCTTACCGCAGCACGGGATGGCGAGCTCGCGCGCTCGCTCCCTGGCTCCGGCACTACAACCGCGTCAGGCCTCATGGCAGCCTGGACGGGAATGCCCCTATCACCCGGATCAGGGGATCCGGGTGAACAACCTGCCTGGAAACGACACCTAGGGCGTGGGAGTGACGCCGCGCGGGCGGAGGTCTACCATGGGGCCTTGGAAGCCTCGTTCGCACCCCGACTGAAGCGCCTCCGGCAGGAGCTCGAGGGACTGGACCACCTCGTGATCGCCTTCTCCGGGGGCGTCGACTCGAGCGTTCTCTTGCACGCGGCGCTCCAGGCGCTGCCCGGTCGTGTGCTGGCGGTGGTGGCGGATTCGCCTTCCTTGCCCCGGGCCGAGCTGGCCCAGGCCAGGCAGCTTGCGGCCCTGCTGGGGGCCGAGCTCGAGGTGGTCGAGACCCAGGAGCTGGAGCTCGCCTCCTACCGGGCGAACCGGGGGGATCGCTGCTACTTCTGCAAGCGCACCCTCTACGCGGCCATGGAGCAGGCCGCGCGCGCGCGGGGCTGGACGACCCTGGCCTTCGGGGAGATCACCGATGACCTTTTGGACGTGCGCCCGGGGGCGCGGGCCGCGGCCGAGCGGGGCGTTCTGGCTCCCCTGAGCGCCGCCGGGTTCTCCAAGGCGGACGTGCGGGCCTACGCTCGACACTTCGCTCTGCCCGTGGCGGACAAGCCGGCCTCGGCTTGCCTGGCCTCGCGCATTCCGGTGGGCACCGAGGTGACCCGCGCGGCCCTGGAGAGAATCGAGGCCGCGGAGGCCCGTGTCCGCGCCCTGGGCTTTCGAGTGCTGCGCGTGCGAGATCACGGCGAGCGGGCCCGGGTCGAAGTGGGGGATGCAGAACGGGCGGACTCCGAACGCCTGCGTCCCCAGCTCGCCGCCGCCCTCGAGCCCTTGGGGTTCAAGCAGCTCGAGCTGGCCGTCTACCGCAGCCCGGCGGCCACGGCTAGCGTTGCAGGATCGGAAGCACGCCTGCCGGCAGGCTCAGAACCAGGCAGTTGACGGCGGTGGCGTAGCAGTTGCCGTAGCTGGGATCGGTCCAGGAGCCGTCTTCCTGCTGGTCCGCCATCAGGCGCAGGCGTTCCTTCTCGAACCAGCGTTCGAACAGGCTGCGGTCGGTCAGCTGCCAGAAAGCCTGGGCCAGGTACAGCCGTTCGTAGAAGGGGAACTTGGGGGAGCGCTCACCCCGCTTGTCGAGCAGCGTCGTGATCGCGTCGACTCCGTTCTGAATGATCTGCCCGTCGTAGCGTCCGGCCATGTTGAGCGTGCTGATGCCCGCCGCGGTCAGGGCGACGCTGGAGTCCTCGCGGTCCAGCTGGTAGCGGAACGTTCCGTCCTTCTTCTGGAGACGCTTGACGTAGTCCTCGGCCCGGAAGATCACGTCCCCGCTGACCTGGATGCCGGCGTTGCGCGCGGCGCGCAGGGCCTGGGCGTAGCAGATCGTGATCGAGCCCTCGTGGGCACCCACGGCCCGGGGCTCGTATTCCCAGCCCCCCTCGGTCCCCTGGGACTGTTCGATGCGCCGCACGGCGGCTTCGAGCACGGACTCCAGCCGCTCCGCGCCCCGGGGAGACATGCCGTAGGCCTCGGCCAGGGCCAGGGTGGCGAAGCCATGACCGTGGGTACGCGAGAGCTTGTCTCCGTGCAACGAGATGTAGCCGCGGG
>JAUIEE010000435.1 GCA_030428965.1 bacterium
CCGACGATGCCCTCGAGCTGGTAGGCACCGACCTCGACGTCGCCGTGCGCTACCGCATCGAGGAGGTGAAGGTCTCCGAACCCGGGACCGCTCTCGTTCCGGCCAAGGTGACCGCCGACTTCGTGCGCGACCTGAGCGGAGAGACCGTCACTCTCCAGACCCGTTCGGACAACTTCCTGATCGAGAGCGGCAGCGACCGCTGTGAGCTGACCACCGTCGACCCGGACGAGTACCCGGTGGTGGCCCGTTTCGCCGAGGAGGGCTCGGTTCCGATCCAGGCCGGGACCTTCTCACGCTTGGTGACCCGGACCAGCTTCGCCGCCGCCCGGGAACAGGGCCGCTACGCGATGCACGGGATCCTGACCCAGCTCTCCAAGGATGCCCTCGAGATGGTCGCCACCGACGGCCGTCGTCTGGCCGTGGCCTCGAGCTCGATCGAAGGCACCGCCGGAGCCGCGGAAGGGGCCAAGGCGATCATCCCGAACAAGGGCATGCAGCTGTTCTGCCGGGTCATGGACGACTCCCTGGAGCAGGTCCGGATCCACTTCGGCGAGAACCAGTTCGGCCTCAAGACCGGCAAGGCCGAGGTGTTCGCCCGTCTGATCGACGGCGAGTTCCCGCGCTACTCCGCCGTGATTCCGCCCTCGACCGAGAACACCGTCGAGGCCGATGCCGAGGTCTTCAACCAGAAGCTGCGCCTGGTGGCGAACATCACCAGCAACGATACCCGCGCCGTCCGCCTCTCGATGGAAGGCAAGCGCATGACGATCTTCGGGCGCTCGGCTTCCATGGGCGAGGCGACGACGGAGATCGACGTGGAGTTCAAGGGCAAGCCGGGCGACATCGCCTTCAACCCCGACTACGTCATGGACGGTCTCAAGAACTGCGAGCTGGAGACGGTGCGTCTCGAGTTCAACGAACGCACGAGCCCCGGGAAGTTCACCCTGGGTGAGAACTACATCTACATCGTGATGCCGATCACGATCGACGCCTGATTGCAGAAACCCAGGCGAAGCAAGCCGGAGCCGATCCAAGACAGCCTCCGTGCTTTTTTTCGCGATCACCCCCTTTCGCGAGGAAGCACGAACGGCGAGGTCTTCCAGGCCTGGCAGTCCGCCCTTCCCCCGGCGTATCAGGGC
This sequence comes from bacterium, assembly GCA_030428965.1. Taxonomy (GTDB): domain Bacteria; phylum Planctomycetota; class UBA1135; order UBA1135; genus JAUIEE01. Next base: position 1,140 of record JAUIEE010000435.1, read on the forward strand.
CGCGCAACACCTGTGAAATTCCATAACAGCGTTTTGACGATCGAGGTCGATTCCTCCGTGCTGCTCCAGGAGCTGAAGGGCTTCGGCGGTGATCGTTTTCGTCGCAAGACGAATCAAAACCTTGGATCCGAAACCGTTCGCCGGATCACGTTCAAGCTCCGGGGCTAGGTCATGACCGAGGAAATCAAGCAGAAGGCTGCTGGCTACGACGCCGAGTCCATCACCGTTCTCGAAGGGCTCGAGGCCGTTCGGGTCCGGCCTGCCATGTACATCGGCGATACCGATGTTCGCGGACTGCACCACCTGATCTGGGAGGTGGTTGACAACTCGATCGACGAAGCCCTGGCCGGCTACGCCAAGAACGTTCACGTCAAGATCCGACTCGACGGCTCCGTCAGCGTGCGGGACGACGGCCGGGGGATTCCGGTCGACATGCACCCCAGCGAGGGGATTCCTGCGGTCGAGGTCGTGCTGACGCGCATCCACGCCGGAGGTAAGTTCGACAAGGATTCCTACAAGGTCTCCGGGGGCTTGCACGGCGTCGGCGTTTCGTGCGTCAACGCCCTGTCCCAATGGCTCGAGGTCACCGTGGATCGGAAGGGCAAGCGCCACTTCATGCGCTTCAATCGCGGCGCGCGCGAAGCGGAAATCAAGGTCCTCGGCGACGCCGAGAGCACCGGGACAGAAGTGGTCTTCATGCCGGACGCGGAGATCTTCTCCACGACCGAGTTCCAGTACGAGATCGTCAGCAAGCGCCTGCGGGAAACCGCCTATCTCATGGGCTCCCGGGGCATCTCGATCTCCCTGGAGGACGAGCGTACCGGCAAGGAGGAGCACTTCCAGTACCCCGAGGGTCTGAGGACCTTCGTCAAGCACGTCAACAAGAACAAGGAGGTGCTGCATCCGGAGATCATTCACTTCCTGAAGACGGCGACCTCCACGGAGAACCCCGATCACGAGTACGTGATCGAGTGTGCGATGCAGTACACCGATTCCTACCAGGAGTCGGTCTTCACCTTCGCGAACAACATCAACACCCACGGTGGGGGCACGCACCTGGCCGGCCTGAAGGCTGCCCTGACCCGCACCCTGAACAACTACGTCAAGCAGGAGAAGCTGGTCAAGGACAACCAGCCCCCCCTCTCGGGAGACGACTTTCGGGAAGGTCTCTCGGCCGTGCTCTCCCTGGCGGTGCCCGAACCTCAGTTCGAAGGCCAGACAAAGGACAAGCTCGGCAACCGGGAAGTCCAGGGGATCGTCGAGTCCGTCGTCTCCGAGTGCCTGGGAACCTACCTCGAAGAGAACCCGGCTGCGGCGAAGACCATCGTCCAGAAGGCGATCAACGCCCAGCAGGCCCGGGAAGCGGCGCGCAAGGCGCGCGACCTGGTTCGACGCAAGTCCGCCCTCGCCAGCGGAGCCATGCCGGGCAAGCTGGCCGACTGTCAGAGCAAGGACTTCGAGGAATCGGAGATCTTCCTGGTCGAGGGTGATTCCGCCGGTGGCTCCGCCAAGGAAGGGCGCAACCGCAGGTTCCAGGCGATCCTGCCCCTCAAGGGCAAGATCCTCAACGTCGAGAAGGCGCGCCTCGACAAGATGCTCGGGCACTCCGAGATCCAGACGATCATTTCGGCCCTGGGCTGCGGCATCGCCGACGAGTTCGACCTCGAGAAGCTGCGCTACGGCAAGACGATCATCATGACGGACGCCGATGTGGACGGCTCCCACATCCGCACGCTGCTGTTGACGTTCTTCTTCCGGCACATGCGGCCCCTGATCGAGCATGGGCGCCTGTTCATCGCTCAACCTCCGCTCTACAAGGTCAAGACCAAGAAGGTCGAGCGCTACCTGAGCTCCGATGCCGAGCTGCGCGCCTTCCTGGTCGAGTTCGGGGTGGGTTCCCTGCGGGTCAAGGAAGCTGCCCGCGACGACGGGACCCCCGAGAGGGAGTGGGCCGAGCTCGAGTTGCGCGAGCTGGCGGATCGCCTGCGGCGCATCGAGGACCTGGCCGAGAAGGCCTTCCCGGTCTTGAGCCGGGTCGATCTCGAGCAGGTCTTCCAGGCCTGGGACGGAGACGCTTTGCCCGAGCACTGGGCGCAGCTCGATGGCAAGAACCACTTCTTCCAGACGGGCCGCGAGCTGCGGGACTTCCTCGAGCTGCAGAGGGGGGTGCTCGGAGAGGACGATCTCAAGATCTACACCGGTCCCGAGGGCGAGGTGAGCCGGGATCAGGCCCACGTCCTGACCTGTCCGATGGGCTATCGCGTGGAGCTGCAGGAGGCCCTGGCGGACATCACCGATCACGGCCTGCGATTCCGCGGTGGGGGTACCTGGGAGATCTCCACGGGCAAGAGCGTCCAGAAGGTGGAAGGGCTGCTCGCCCTGGCCAAGACCTTGACCCAGGGTGCCCAGAACGAGGTCGAGGTCCAGCGCTACAAGGGTCTGGGTGAGATGAACCCCGACCAGCTCTGGGAGTCGACCATGGATCCCGAAACCCGCCGCCTCTACCTGGTGCGGCTGGAAGACGAGTTCCGGGCGGACGAGATCTTCACGATCCTGATGAGCACGGGGGTGGAATCCAGGCGTGAGTACATCGAGAGGCACGCCCTGGAGGCCACCAACCTCGATATCTAGGGATACGGAAAGAGTTTCCCTGCAGCAGGCGTGGGGGCCGTTCCGATAGGCGGTATCCGGGAAGTCCCCCTGATCCCGCCCCGCCCGTGAAGAGCACCCAACGTCTTCAGTACAACCGCTTCATCGACGCCCTCGGTGAGCGCGGTCTCGTGGACCGTGAAACCCTGGCCCACGTCGTGCAGCAGTGCACGGCCATGGGCACCGTCCTGGCGGAGAGCCTGGTCACCGACAACCTCGTTTCCGACTACGAGGTCGTGCGCATCGCCTGCGACGGATACGGCCTGCCTTTCGTCCCGGTACACGGCTACCCGCCGGACGAATCGGCCCTGGAAGGGCTGGATCCGGACTACCTGCGCCAGTACGGCCTGGTTCCCCTCGACCGCTTCGGGAAGATCCTCACCGTGGCCATGCCCGGGATCGTCACCTCCGAAATCCTCGAGGGCCTGCGCGGCCACGACGGGCAGGTCATGCCCGTGGTGGGT
>JAUIEE010000436.1 GCA_030428965.1 bacterium
ATCAGCTCCGTGTTGTAGACGCCGTCCACCAGGAGGAAGCCCGCGGCCAGGTCACGGGTCTTGGGAGCGGGCTCCCGCAGCTTCTCGCTGGAAGAGCAGGCGGACAGGAGGGCCAGGAGGGAGCTCAGGAAGACGGCTTTGCACAGGGTTTGCATGGGGCTTTCCTCGGGAGGGCGGTCGGGAAAGACTAGGCTAAGCGACCGAGATCGAGGATGAAGATCCTGACATTCCAAGCCCGCCGCTTCCGCTGGAAGAGCTACTCGAAGACCCTCGAAGATGCGATCGACGAGGAGGTCGAGGACAGCGTCGAGGACGCCGTGGTCGCCTTCCTGCACGCCGAGGAGCGCGATGTCGAACCCGAGCAGGACGCGCGCGTCTTTCGCCACACGCTCAAGCACATCAAGTGGATCGCGAACAAGCGTGATCTGCGCCAGGTCGTGCTGCACTCCTTCACCCACCTGGGGGCTCGCAACGCCGATCCCGACTACGCCCGCACGCTGATCGAGCGGCTGGCGGAGCGCTTGGGGACGACCGGTTACGAGGTTCGTACGACCCCCTTCGGATGGTTTTGCGAGTGGGACCTGGCCGTCTACGGGGAGAGCCTGGCCAAGGTGTGGAAGGAGATCTAGCGCCCACGACCTTCGGACCCTGGACACCGGGGAAGGGGGCGATACCTGCCCCACAGCCCACTGGAACCGGCCGAGGGTGGGCTACAATGCGTCGATGGTCCCCCTAGCCCTTCTCCCCCGGCCACGGAGCCTGGCTCTCTCCGGGCTGCTCTTGCTTTCGGCCTGTGGGGCCGACCGCTCGCGCCCGGAAGGAGCCGCGAGTCTTTCGCAGGTCGGTGGTGAGCCGGAGGTCGTCGAGGTCGATCTCGAGCCTGCCGTGCAGCCGCCCCGCCGCCCCTCGGTCGAGCCGGTCGAAGCGCCGGGCGAAGGGAGCGACTTCCGCACGGCCACCTCCGCTGCCGGTCGCTACACCGTCCGCTGGCGTCCGGTCGGCGGAGAGGTTCCCAACAACCGACACTTCGAGCTCGACGTGTGGCTCTACCGGGGAACGGAGGAGCTCGAGCCCCTGTCCGGTGCACGACTGTACGTCTCCGGCTGGATGCCCGACCACGGACACGGCCTGGTGGTCTCCCCCAAGGCCAGCGAGCAAGAGCCGGGCCACTACCTCGTGCGCGGGATGCTGCTCCACATGGGGGGCTTCTGGCAGGTCTTCTTCGACGTCATCGACGCCAACGGCATTTCCGAGCGTGCTGCCTTCGAGCTCGAGCTCCCATGAGACGCCGCCTGCTCCTGCTTGCCGCCGCTTGGCTCTCGAGCTGGCCGTTCCTGTCCTGGGCCGCGAGCGGTCAAGATTCGCCTGCGCCCGATGTCCTGATCGGAACGGTCCAGTTCTCCGACAAGGAGCTGGCGCGCATCCTCACGCTCTCGCCCTTGCCCGACCCGCCCAGCGATCCGACCAACGCCGTGGAGGACGACCCGCGGGCCGCTCGCTTGGGGCAGTGGATCTTCTTCGACCCGCGCTTCTCGGGGAACGGCGAGGTGTCCTGCTCGACCTGCCACCTGCCTTCCCGGAGCTGGACGGACGGGCGCACGGTGGCCGAGGCCACCGGGGTGCTCGAGCGCCACACCATGTCGCTGTGGAACGTGGCCTACAACCGCTGGTTCTTCTGGGACGGACGGGCCGATACCCTCTGGTCCCAGGCCCTCGGCCCGCTCGAGGATCCCCGCGAACATGCCGGCAGTCGCTTGCAGTACGCCCACCTGCTGGCGGCGGACGCGCAGCTCGAGCGCGCGTACGAAGACGTGTTCGGGGCGCTGCCCGAGCTGGGAGACGAACAGCGCTTTCCTGCCGCGGGCCGACCTGTGCTCGACAACGAGCAGGATCCGCTGCACGTGGCCTGGGAGAGCATGCGCCCCGCGGATCAGGAGCAGGTCACGCGCATCTTCACGAACCTGGGCAAGGCCCTGGCGGCGTACCAGCGACAGATCCTCTCACGGTCGGCTCCGTTCGACCTCTTCGTGGAAGGTCTGCGTGAGGGGAACGGTCGCAAGCAGCGCATGATCACGGATTCGGCGCGCCGCGGGCTGAAGCTCTTCCTCGACAAGGCGCGCTGTAGCATCTGTCATACCGGTCCGAACTTCACCGACATGGAGTTCCACAACAACCGTGTGCCGCCCCTCGAGGACGAGTTCTCCGCCGACCAGGGGCGCTACCGTGGCATCGAGCTGGTGATGCAGAGCCCGTTCAACGGCGCCGGACGTTACTCCGATGACCCCGACGGCGAGGGAGCCGTGAAGGTCAGCTACCTGCGGCGCACCGGACACAACTACCAGGAGTTCAAGACCCCCTCGTTGCGCAACGTCGCGGCCACCGCCCCGTACATGCACCAGGGTCAGTTCGCGAGGCTCGAGGACGTGCTGCACTACTACTCGACCCTCGAGAACGCCATGCCCACCCACCACTCCGCGGAGAAGATCCTCCAGCCGGTCGGCCTGAGTCAGGTGGAAATGTCGGACCTGATCTCGTTCCTGGAATCCCTGACCGACACGTCGCTTCCCGCCGAGCTCTTGAGCCCGCCTCCCACGCCCCATGTCGAGTGATGCCCGCCAGCCGGTTCGCGTTCTCGAGACAGCCTGCCCCCTGGACTGTCCCGACAACTGCAGCCTGGAGGTCAGCGTGCAGGGGGGAGAGGTCAAGAAGATCGACGCCGGCTCGCGCAACCCGGGCACCGCGGGCTACATCTGCGGCAAGGTGCGCGCCTTCGATCGTCACGCTTCCCACCGGACGCGTCTCGACGTTCCGCTCCTGAGGAAGGGGGCCAAGGGCGCCGGTGAGTTCGAGCCCATCTCCTGGGACGACGCCCTCGCGCGGATCGTCGCAGAGATTCAAGAGGTCACCCAGCGCTTCGGGGGAGAGGCGATCCTGCCGCTCTACTACGGCGGCTCGAACGGAGTCCTGACCCAGGGCTCGGTGGATGAGCGCTTCTTCCGACGCCTGGGCGCTTCCCGTCTGCTCACGACGGTCTGCGCGGTGCCCACGGGCCTGGCGGCCGGAGGGATGTACGGGCGCATGCCCGGTCTCTCCTACGCGGACTACGAACACGCCAAGCTGATCGTCGTGTGGGGCGCCAACCCCTCGGCCAGCGGCATTCACCTCGTGCCCCACATCCGGCGTGCCCAGGAGAAAGGAGCCCTGCTGGTCGTCGTGGACCCGCGCCGCACGAAGCTGGCCAAGGCGGCGGACCTGCACCTGGCCCTGCGTCCGGGTACGGATCTTCCCCTGGCGCTGGCCCTCCTCGGCTGGCTCTTCGAGCACGGGGCGGACACGACCTTCCTGCGCGAGCACGCGTCTCAAGTGGAAGAGCTGCGGGCACGCACGGCCCGCTGGTCCCTGGAACGGGCGGCGACGGAGTGCGACCTGGACCCGGCGGACCTGGAGCGCTTCGCCCGCCTCTACCGCGACACGAGCCCCGCGGTCGTGCGCTGCGGCTGGGGGTTGGAGCGCAACCGCCACGGAGGTTCGGCGGTCTGCGCCGTCCTCGCCCTGCCGGCCGTGGCCGGCAAGTTCGGCGTGCGCGGTGGCGGCTACACCCTCAGCAACAACGCGGCCATGTCCCTGGACGCGCCGGTGAACGAGCCCGAGCGAGCGACGCGCGAGATCAACATGAACCGGGTCGGTCGCTACCTGCTGGAGGAGCTCGATCCGCCCCTGCGTTTCGTCTTCGTCTACAACCACAACCCTCTGGCGACCCTGCCCGACCAGGAGCGTGTCCGCCGCGGCCTGGCCCGGGAGGAGATCTTCACCGTGGTGCACGACCAGGTGATGACCGACACGGCGCGCTACGCGGACCTCGTCCTGCCGGCGACGACCTTCCTCGAGCACACCGAGCTCTCGCGCGGATACGGCAACTACAGCATGCAGCTGGCCGAGCCCGTGGTGCGGCCCTTCGGCCAATCCAGGGCCAACTACGAGCTGTTCGGCGAGCTCATCGAACGTCTGGGGCTCGGTCGCGAGGGAGATCCGGTCCTTCCCGAGCAGATCGTCCAGGGGGCTCTGGCCGATCAACCGAGCCTGCTCTCCACGCTGCGGCGTGACCGCGCGGCCTTCCCGGCCTGGGGGGCCGGCGTCGGGCCGGTGCAGTTCGTGGACGTCGTTCCGAGGACCGAGGACGCGCGCATCCATCTGGTCCCGGCCGAGCTGGACCGGATGGCTCCCGGAGGTCTGTACAGCTACCG
>JAUIEE010000437.1 GCA_030428965.1 bacterium
CGCTTCAGCCACCCGTTCACCCCCTCCTCGATGTGGATGCGCGGCGCGAAGCGACTCTCGCTCAGGGGGGCGTTGTGGAGCGGGCTTCCGTCCCAGCTGCCGTGCAGGTTGAAGCCCAGCAGCGGGAAGAAGTCGACGTCTTCGACCAGGCGCGGATCGAACCACTGGCCCAGGCTCGCCGTGAGGGGCAGGGCCACGTTGATCTGCTTGTCGTCGCCCAGGGTCTGACGCAGATCCGCGACGAGCCGTTGCAGGTCGTCGCGCTCCTGGGCGGAGCTTGGAAACAGCCAGTGCAGCTCGATGCCGTCGTAGCCGTGCTGGCTGACGAGGAAGCTCACCTGGGTCGCGAAGCGCTGGCGGGCAGCGGCGCTGGCGGCCAAGGTCGCGAAGTTGGACGAATTCGCGTGGCCGCCGATGCTGGCCAGGATCTTGGCTCCGCCGGCGTGCACGGCCTGGTTCACCGTCGGATCGAGGAAGTCCTCCGCTCGCTCCAGGCTGCCGTCCGCCCGCGGCCACAGGAAAGCGTGGGCCACGTGCGTGAAGTCTGCGAAGGACATCTCCTGGACCGGGTACTCCGCCTGCCGATGGAAGGGGAAGTAGGCCTGGACCACCTCGAGCGTCGGGGCGCTCGGGGGGACCTCCTGGTCCTGGCCCTGGAAGGTGAGGGCCGTGGGGGAAGCGGCGACAAGGGCGAGGGCGATTCTCGGTACGAGCGGGATCATCGTTGGGGTCTCCTGGCTGGGCGGGATCCTAGCTCCCCCGACCCGTCCGACCCAAGGACCCCGGGGACAAACCCGTCCGCGTCCTGGGGAAGGGGCCGGGCGCTGCCCTAGACTGGCCCCGTGGACGTCCCCCGGGAGCTGGCTTTCCTGCGCTTCGACGCCGAGGTGCGCGATCACCTCGATCGCCTGCGCGACACGGACAAGGCCCTGTGGCTGGTCACGCGCACGGCGCTCGAGTTCTTCGAGGCCGACCAGGCGTGCATCGCCTTGGGGGTGGCCGGGGAGAGCGAGGCTCGGCTCGAGTTCGTCTCGTCGGTCGGGGGAGAGTGGGACACCGTGCTGCTGGGCGACTTCTTGGCCGGCCTCCGTCCGCGCGTGCCGCGCGACCAGCTCTTCGTTCCCATTCAGCGCTACGGTCGCGACTGGGCGGTGCTCGCCCTGCGCCGTCCCGAAAGGGAGTTCAGTCGCAACGCGCTCAAGTGGGCCCGTCGTCTCTCGTCGACCATCTCCCGTTCCATGCGACGCATCGATCGACTGCGCACGGCGGACGTCCGCTCGCGCATCGACCGCAAGATCATGGAGCAGCTGCGGCCGAAGGACCTCTTCTACCAGATCCTGCGCGGGCTGCGCAGCTTGCTGCGCTACGACCACTCGGCCTCGATCCTGATCTTCGAGCCCGAGTGCGGAAGGCTCGAAGTGGTCGCCGAGCAGATCACCTGGCGCAAGGGCAAGAGCGAGAACATCGGCTGGACCGTCGTGCCCGAGGAGGCCGTGCTCCAGATGTTCGAGTCCGGGGAGGTGCACGGCTTCGACCGCACGGACCTCGAGTGGGAGGAGTGGAGCGGACAGCCCGTCGCGGCGCTGGCCGAGACCCTGGACTACAACCAGGCACGCGAGGAGGATGGCGGGCAGAGGTTCGAGCGTTCGCTCCTGTGCGCGCCCCTGGCGACCTCCGAGGGGCTCTTGGGGGTGTTACGCATCGCCAGCTGCCACGCCGGTTCCCTGGGAGCCTACGAGGTCGACCTGGTCGGTCGCTTCCTGCCCCAGGCCGCCGTCGCCATCCGCAACCTCAAGCGCGCCGAGTCCCTCGAGCTGGGCATGCTCGAGGCGGAACGCAAGCACGCGGTCGCCAACCTCGCCCGGGGGGTGGCGCACGACGTCAACAACACCCTCGGCAGCATGCTGCCCCTGGTGCAGCAGATGCAGGCCGACCTGGGGGGAGAACGCTTCTCGCGCCAGGCCTTCGAGGAAGATCTGGGTCAGCTGGAGACCTCGATCCAGTTCTGCCGGCGCATCTTCGACGGCATGCTGCACTTCGCGCGGGGGGCGGCCAAGGGCGGTGGGGTGGCCCACGTCGAGCGTGCGCTGGCGACGACCAACGGTTTCCTCTCGAAGCGCATGCGCCGTCAGAAGATCGAGCTGGAGAGCCGGCTCGAGCCGGAGCTGCCCGCGGTGGCCGCGGGGCAGTCCGATCTGGAGCAGGTGGTCCTGAATCTCACGACCAACGCGGTGGACGCCATGCCCCAGGGCGGGACCCTCTCCATCCAGGCCGTCCAGGGGGAAGGGGTGGTGCTGCTGTCGATCCGCGACACGGGCGAGGGCATCGAGCCCGACCTGCTGGGGCGAATCCAGGAACCCTTCTTCAGCACCAAGAGTCAGGGGCACGGGCTGGGGCTGGCCGTCTGCCGCTCCATCCTGTGGGGCATGGGGGGACGGATCCACTTCGAGAGCCAACCGGGTCAAGGTACTCTGGTGACCGTGAGGCTGCCGATCGCCACCGAAGAGGTCTCGTCGTCTTGAGCCGTGGCAAGGTTCTCGTCGTCGACGACGACGCGGCCATGTTGCGCATGGTCGAGCGCATCCTTTCGGACTCCTACGAGGTGCGGTCCGTTCTGCGCTCGGAAGAGGCGCTCGGGCCCGCGCGCGAGTTTCAGCCGGACGTCGCCATCCTGGACATCCAGATGCCGGGTCTCGACGGCTTCGAGCTCCTGGCGAAGTTGAAGCACGACGTACCGGGGGTCGACGTCCTGTTCATGACCGGATCGGTGTACGAGCTCAATGCGCGCTTGATCCGCGCCATCCGCGAGAAGGCCTTCTACTTCATCCAGAAGCCCTTCGACCGGGAGGTCCTGCTGACCCTTCTGGAGCGCTGCTTCGAGCTGCGACGCCTGGCCCGGGACAACGCGCAGTACCTGAGTCGCCTGGAGGCCGAGCTCGAGGAGGCGCGCCGCTTTCAGCTCGGACTCCTGCCGCTGCCCGAGGCGCGCGTGGGAGGCTTCCAGGTGGCTGCGCGCTATCGGCCCAGCACCGAGCTGGGGGGGGACTTCTTCGACTACGCCGCGACCGAGGACGGAGGGCTCGCGCTCTTGCTGGCCGACGTCAGCGGGCACGGGGTTTCCGCGGCGATGCTGACCGGGATCGTCAAGGCGGCCTTCCACGATGCGGCGGAGGAGGACTTCGAACCACGTAGCGTCGTCCAGCGCATCTCAGGGGGCATCCGCACCTTCGGGGAGGATCGCCTGATCACGGCCTTCGCGGCCCGTCTGGTCGGAACCACCCTGGAGTACGTGAACGCCGGTCACGAACCGGCCCTCGTCCGCGCTCCCGCAGGCGATCTCGAGGAGCTGCGCCTGACCGGTCCGCTCATCAGTCCGGCCTTTCCGGAAACGTCCTGGGAGCTGGGAAGGCGCGAGCTATCAGCTGGGGAGCGCCTCTTGCTCTACACCGACGGCGTGACCGAAGCCCGGGGGGAGAGCGAACGCTACGGCGACGCACGACTCCGGCAGGAGTTCAGCGCCACTCGGGCCTCGGGCGGGAAACTCCTGGACCACCTCCTGGACCAGCTCGAGAGCTTCGCCCAGGGCCGTCCCTTCGAGGACGACCTGACCCTGCTCGCCGTCGAAGCTCCCAAGAGCCCGGCTGCACCGAAGCCTCGCCCAGCGGGCTGCTAGGGCCGAACCAGCAGCCGTTCGCCGGGTTGCAGGTGCAGCTCGGCTCGCCTGACTTCCTGACCGGCCCGAAAGAGGACCAGGGTCGCGGCCCCGTCGCCGACCCCCAGGGTGTTGGAGCGACCGTCGACCAGGTTGTAGCGCAGGGCTTCGCGTCGGCCGTTGCCCAGGAACTCGCTGATTTCGAGCTCCACTCCTTGGCTGTCCAGGACCGCGATCTCGTCGGCTTCCTCCGGATCCCCCAGCTCCACCTGGAAGTGGCAGCGTCGCGAGAGCGGAATCCGCACCCGGTCCCAGCCCTTCCCGACCAGGCTCTCCAGGCCGCCTTCGACGTGCCGACCCCACTCGAGGGGAATCGTGTCGTCTCCGTCGAGGCGCAGGTAGGCCAGGTTGCGCGGGACGTTCCTCAGCTCGAATCGACCTCGCTCGTCGGTCGTCGTCGCTTGCGCCGTGGCGTGGTACGTGCTCATCATCCTCGCCGTCGGCTGGGTGCTCGATGCGCCGGCGCGCGCCGGCGCCGAGCTGACCACGGCGGCGGCGGCGACGACGGCGAGGTCGGGCGAGTGGGCCGGA
>JAUIEE010000438.1 GCA_030428965.1 bacterium
GGTTCGGGGGTGCCCACGCTCGAGTAGTCCGTAACGCCGAGAACTTCGGTCACGAGCACCGCGTGGTGGGCGGTGAGCGCGCGCCCCGATTCGCTCAGGATGATCGGTTCGGGGATCTCTGCCTCCTGGCAGGCCGTCTTGAGGTGGAACACCACGTCGTTGGCGTACTCCTGCAGGCTGTAGTTCATCGACGAGTTGAAGTCCGTGCTCGAGCCGTCGTAGTCGATGCCGAGGCCGCCACCGACGTCGAACCACTCGATCGGAGCCCCCATCTCCCGCAGTCCGATCAGCGTACGGGTGGCCTCGTCCAGGGCCTTCTTGATGGAGCGAATCTGGGTGATCTGGCTGCCCAGGTGGAAGTGCAAGAGTCGCAGGCAGTCGAGCTTGCCACGCTCTCGCAGGTCGTCCACCAGGCAAACGATCTGGCGAGTCGTCAATCCGAACTTCGAGCGGTCTCCGCCCGAGTCCTTCCAGCGGCCGGCGCCGGCCCCTCCGAGCTTGGTCCGGACGCCGAGGATCGGATCGATTTTCAGGTAGTCGGCGGCCTTCAGGATCGTGTCGAGCTCGCTGGCCTTCTCGATCACGATCACCGGGCGCGCTCCGAGTCGGCGGGTCAAGAGCGCGAGCTCGACGTACTCGCGGTCCTTGTAGCCGTTGCAGATGATCAGGCGCCCCTTTTCGCTGTAGAGCGCCATGACGGCCAGGAGCTCGGGCTTGCTGCCGACCTCGATCCCCAGGTCGTCGGGGCCTCCGGCGGAGGCCAGGACGTCGACCAGGTGTCGCTGCTGGTTGACCTTGATGGGGAAGACGCAGCAGTAACGGGAGCCGTAGCCGAACTCCTCGATCGCGTTCCGGAAAGCTCCCTGCAACTCCCGCAAGCGGCTGCGCAAGATGCCGTCGAAGCGCAAGAGCACCGGGGTCTCGACGCCCCGTCGCAGGATCTCGTCGATCATGCGGCGCAGGTCGAAGCTGGGGCCGGATGCTTCTCCGCTGGGGCACACGATGACGTTGCCGGACTCGTCGAGGTCGAAGTAGCCACAGCTCCACTTCGTGATGTTGAAGAGCTCGCGGCTCAGTTCGATGTTCCAGTCGCTCATGATCGGTTCGTTCCTCCGGAGAGTATCCACCCCCGGGGCATCCAGCGGCAAGTCCTGAGGGCAGGCTGCCGTTCCACTTCGAGCCGCAGCGCGACCGAGCTCATCGCGCTTCGAGGGTCAGGGCGAGCCCGGCCAGCCCCCTGAGCTCCCCGAACAGCGCCTCGGGCTCCTGGAGCCTCAACCAGCGGGTCCGCCAGGCCTCGTCCGGAACCAGGCCCCCGGCCTCCCAGTAGCCGATGAGCTGCTTGAGCCGCCCCAGGGCCTTGGCCGCGGTCGAGCCCCGGGAGAGCAGCGTCTCGAAGTACTCCACCAGGAAGCGAGCGGCTTCGGCCCGCGTCACGCGTCGCCCCGAGAAGATCCAGGGATCGCGCAGGGCCGCTCGACCGACCATGACGTAGCGGCAGCCGGTTTCCTCGCGCAGGCGCGCCAGGTCCCCGTGGGCTTCGACGCCGCCGTTGCCGCAGACCGGAATCGAGACCGCGCGCACCGCTCGCCGCAGTCGCTCCCAATCCGCCGTGTCCCGGTAGGCCTCCTTGCGCGTGCGACAGTGGACGGTCAGGAGCCAGGCGCCCCCGGCTTCGACGGCCTGGGCGATTTCCTCGAGACGCGTGTCGTCCTCGCCCCCGGCGCGGATCTTGGCGCTCAGCGGGTGCTCGGGAATCTCCTGCGCGATGCTGCGCACCAGCACTTCGATCTTGCCGGGATCGTCCAGGAGGGCCGAGCCCGCGCATCCCCGCAGGGCGCGCTTGGACGGACAGCCGAAGTTGAGGTCGATCAAGGGAGCGCCGACGCGGGCCGCCTCCCGGGCCGTTCGGGCGATCGCCTCGGGCGAGGTCCCCATGATCTGCAGCCCCACCGGCTGCGGGAAGCGGTGCGGGCCGAGGTGGCCCAGCAGGGTCTTGGCGGGGAGAGGCTCGCGCACGACGCGCACGAACTCCGTGAAGGCTCCCCCCAGGGCCTCGGGCGGATTGCGCGCGAGCACCAGGTCGCGGAAGGCCGGATCGGTGACCCCTTCCATCGGGGCCAACAGGGCCGGTGAACGAAAGGGGAGCGCCCCGGCCACCGCTGGCTAGTCCTTGAGCCGGTAGCCGACGCCGCGCACGGTCTCCAGGAGATCGGAGCCTCCGCCCAGCTTGCGGCGCAGCGAGGCCACGTGGACGTCGACCGTGCGGTCGAGCACGTTTTCCTCCCCGATGGCCCCCAGGATCTCCACCCGGGTGCGCACCCGTCCCGGTCGCGTTGCGAGGAAGCGCAGGATGCGGAACTCCATGTGCGTGAGCGGGACGAGCTGTCCGTCGAGCTGGACCTCGTGGCGGCCGGAATCGATCTCCAGAGGCCCGACCCGCACGATCTCGCCCTGGGGCTCGGCCACCTCGGCCCTGCGGAACAGGGCCCGCAGGCGTGCGACCAGGACCCGGGGGCTGAAGGGCTTGGTGAGGTAGTCGTCGGCGCCCAGCTCAAGGCCGGTGACGATGTCCGCGTCCTCGCCCCGGGCGGTGAGCATCAGGATGAGAACCTCCGCGAGCCGGTCCGAACGGCGTATCCGGCGACAGATCTCGAAGCCGTCGATGCCCGGGAGCATCAGGTCCAGCACCACCAGGTCCGGGACGTCCCGGTCGATGGCGGCCATGCCCTGCTCGCCGTTGGCGTAGCAGGCGACCGCGTAGCCCTCGCGCTCCAGATGATGGGAGATCAGCTCGGCGAGATCTTTCTCGTCTTCGACTACGATGATGCGGCGCTGCATGGATGGATTCGGCGGCGGACTCGACTCGCCCAAGGGCGGATCTTAGGCGGATCTTCATGGATGACGACACGAAACTAGCGACCATCGACGTCCGGGCGGCCTCTCGCAGGCTCCAGGGCGTGGTGCGCCGGACTCCCCTGGAGCCCTTCGAGGTGCCCGGGGGGCGCATCGAGCTGAGGCTGAAGCTCGAGTGCACCCAGGAGACGAACTCCTTCAAGGCCCGGGGGGCCTGGAACCAGCTCTCGCAGCTGGACGAGAGCGAGCGCGCCCGGGGCGTGGTGGCGACCAGCTCGGGGAACCACGGCCGGGCCGTGGCCTGGGCCGCCCGCCGGGCCGGGGTGCCGGCCACGATCTTCATGCCCAAGAACGTCTACCCCAACAAGCTGGCCGCCTGCCGGGCCGAGCAGGCCGAGGTCGTGCTGTCCGACACGCGCGCCGAGTCCGAGGCCCTGTGCGCCGAACGGGTCGCCGGGGGGGCGAAGCTGGTCCACCCCTACGACGCCGTGCGCACCGCGGAGGGGGCCGGAACCGTCGGGCTGGAGATCGGCGAACAGTGGCCCGAGGTCGAGGTCGTGCTCTTTCCCGTGGGCGGGGGTGGCCTCATCGGGGGATCCTCGATGATTCTGGACGAGATGCTCGGGGAGTCGGTGCAGGTGATCGGCGTCGAGCCGGAGGGCTCGCCCAACCTGACCCGTGCCCTGGAGGAGTCGCGGCCGGTGGTGATCGATCCGATCACCACGAAGGTCCAGGGCCTGTGTCCCCTCGACGTGGGGCAGCTGAACCTGGCTCTGGCCGAGCGCTTCGTGGACGGGGTGATGACCGTGTCCGACGAGGAGATCTTCGCCGCCCAGAAGACCCTGGTTCGCTCCGGTCTGACGGTCGAGCCGGCCGGGGCGGCCACCCTGGCGGGCCTCTTGAGCGACGCCTTTCCCGAGGAGCTTCTGGAGGGGCGAACGCCGGCCGATCCCCTGCGGGTCGTGTGCGTGGTCTCCGGCGGGAACGCCGATCCTGAGCAGCTCGCCTCCCTGAGGTGAAGGCCAGCGCTTTCCTGGCGGTCTTCGGGCTGCTCCTGGGCGCCTGCGGCACGGGGCTCTTTGAACCCGGGCCCGTGGTTCTGGTCATCACCGTGGACGACCTGCGCCCCGACCACCTGGCCTGCTACGGTGCCCCGCTCGACGTCACGCCGAACCTGACCTCGCTGGCTCGGGAAGGGACGGTGCTACCCGACGCGATCACACCGAGCACGGCGATCACGCCCGCCTTGGCCTCGATCCACACCAGCCTTGCGGTGCCTCACCACGGGCTCTACTCCGCCAAGGCGATCGGTGCGCACCGCCTGCAAGATCCCCGCTTCACCCTCGCGTCCCAGGCCTCGGATCGAGGT
>JAUIEE010000439.1 GCA_030428965.1 bacterium
CGACCGGAGTCAAGAACCAGGCCAGCAGGGCCGCCCAAGCCGGGGCAGGATTCCCCGTGGCGCCATGAACGAACCCCAAGAGCATGAGCAGGCCCAACTCTCTGAGTAGGATCAAGACGACCGCGAACAGCACGCCGAAGCCAACTACCCGTCTGCCCGGCCGGTAGCCTCCTTCTCCAATGGGCTCTCGCGGATCGAGGAAGGCCGCCAGCCTCTGGAAGGCGCTGGTCGCGAAGCCTTCTGAGCCCTCCGTGCACTCCGCACGTCGCTCAGCTAGGTGGAAGGCTGTTGTAAGAGCGCTTCCCAGCACAAGGGCGGCGACGCCCAGCACCAGGCGACCCTCCCATGTGGCAAGAGCCCCTCCAACGAAGATCACACCTCCGAGGGCTCCGACAGCCGAGCGCAACAGAGCAGAGCGAGCGATGAGTTTCAGCAAGGTCCGACAGGATAGCCCGTAGAGGCAGATCCGGGAACTCGACCGTGACGAATAGCTCAGAAGTGCTGCCGTTCAGGTGGTGGCCTGTGACCCCAGTGCGATCGAGCGTTGTATTTCGCTGGGACCTTTCTCCTAGAATAGGCCGATGAACACAGCCTCGATCCTGTTCCTGAGTGTTTCGCTAGGCGCTGTATCCTGGCAACAAGAAGCCGAACCCCAGCGGCGCGGGCGGATTCTCCGCGCCGAACAATCCTCGGACGGGTTCGTCTTGTTCGCGCCTCTGCGCTCGCGTGTGATGCGCCTGATCGATCGGGAAGGGGACGTTGTCCACGAGTGGCCGGAGGCTCACTCCCATGGGGTTCTTCTCGAGAACGGGAACCTCCTGGCCTCGGGCTCGGCTCCGGACAAGAATCCACGCTTCCACGGTCCAGGGGTTGGCGGAGGGGTCATCAAGGAGCTGGACTGGGACTGCAACGTGCTTTGGGCTCACGTTGTCAGTGACGCTCATCAGCAGCTGCACCACGACTTCGACGTGATGCCGAACGGCAATCTCCTGTACGTGGTTCGTGAGTACGTCTCTCGCGAAGACGCCATTGCCCGGGGCCGCGACCCGGAGCGGGTCGATGAAGAGGGCATGTGGCCCGACGCCATCTACGAGATTCGGCCGCCCAAGGACGGCGGGCAGGCGGAGGTCGTCTGGGAATGGCATGCCTGGGATCATCTGGTCCAGGACTTCGACGAAACCAAAGCTCGGTTCGGAGCGATTGGGGAGAATCCAGGCCGGATCGATGTCAACGTCGATCACCGCGAGCGTGAGGCGATGACGGAGGATGAGCTGGCGGAGCTGCGTGAGCTCGAGGAGCAGATGGCTGCCCTCGGGTACGGCGGGCTCGACGAGGGCGATTCCGCGCGGGAAGACGAGTACCCGCTGGGCACGGCCCCCGACTGGTTGCACGTGAACGCCGTGACCTTCCAACCCGAGCACGATCTGGTCGTGGTCAGCGTGGCGAACCTGAGTGAGCTGTGGGTCCTCGATCACTCGACCACCACTGCGGAGGCGGCCTCGAGCCACGGGGGCCGCTGGGGTCAGGGCGGAGGAATCCTCTGGCGTTGGGGGAATCCGCGCAACTATGGGGCCGGTGAAGAAGACGATCAGCAGCTCTTCTTTCAGCACGACCCGACGTGGATTTCGGGTGAACGTGCGGGAGAGCTGAGGCTGCTCGTGTTCAACAACGGAGGAGAGCCAGGGGAGCGCAACTTCAGCACGGTAGACGAGCTCGTGCTCCCCTTGGACCCGGCGAAGGGCTTCCGTCGCGAGGCGGGAAAGCCCTTCGGTCCCGTGGCGCCTGCCTGGACCTTTCGCCTGCCCGAAGACTGCACCTCCGACTTCATCTCGGGGGTCCGGCGCCTTGCGAACGGGAACACGTTGATCTGTGCCGGCGCTCCCGGCCGCCTGCTCGAGGTTACGCGGGCAGGCGCGGTCGTTTGGGACTACGAGAACCCCCATCCCGCCGATCACCCCTCCGAGGATCCTGGTGGGCCTCCCACCTACGCGGTGTACCGAGCCATGCCCATTCCACGCGATCATCCGGGCCTGGCGGGACGCGACCTCTGATCCCATGGGGAGTGGGACAGGGCTGTACCTACCGGGAATCTACTCGCGGCTGCCGTGTGTGCCCAGAGCCTCCCGGAGCTCGTTCAGGTCTGACCTGAGCTGGGCGATCTCGACGTCCTTTTCTGCCAGTCTTTGGTTCAACCCTTGGATGGCAGCCAGGGCCACACCGTCGGGGTCGATCGTGTCGATGCTCGTATCGCCGAGTCCCAGGCCGAAGGCTGCGTAGAAGTCCTGAGCCATGGGGCCCATGTGGCGGATGGAGTCGTCCTGGGCCTTGTAGTTCCAGGTGGCAACGGGGACCTCCGACAAGCGTTCGAGCACTTCCCGCGGATCCACGGGGATGATGTTCTCTTTCGCTTTGCGATCACTCACGGACGTCCAGGATCCTCCACCCGGAGCCAGGAGAACACCGGTGGTCGCCGCCGGGTTGGAGAAGATGCGAGCTCCGCCGCTCGCGTACACGTTGAACTCGTCGGCTGCCGAGGAGGCCTTGTCCGCGTCGAAGCCGTCTCCCCAGACGAAGGATCCGGCGTGGTTGGCCTTGGCTCGACGGCCAGCGGCGAAGGCGAAGTCGGCGTCGGCGACGTTGAAGCCTCCCCCGGCTACCGTGGCGTGGTTGCCCGACGCGACACAGGATTGGCCTCCCAGGACCGAGGAGAACGTGGCGGTCGCTTGCCCCGTTGCGCCTCCGCAGACGACCGAAACCGTGCCAGACGCCTCGTTGTAGAAGCCGCCGCCCACGGCCGAGGCGGAACCCGAGGCCGAGCACCCGTCTCCACCAGCTACGGTGCCGCGAAAGCCGGCCGTGTTGAAGCGCCCCCCTCCAATCGTTCCGAACGAGTCCGTCGCGGAGTGGTAGAGTCCGCCGGAGATCGTGGAGACGTATCCGGTCGCATTGTTGCCTCGGCCCCCTCCCACGGTGGAGTAGTCGCCGGTGGCTCGGTGCCCGTAACCCTGGTAGCCCCTGCCTCCTCCGGCGATGGTGGCGCGGCTGCCCGAGGCGATGTTGTCCATTCCCCCGGCGACGGTGGCGTAATGGCCCGAGGCCACGTTGCGAGAGAAGCCCCCGCCACCTACGAAGGAGTGGTCTCCGGAGGCAATGTTGAAACGACCTCCGCCCACAAAGGAGTAGGTGCCGGTCGCCATATTGCCGACTCCGCCGGCAACGAACGACGGTGCCGAGAAGGTGTTGCTGCTGCCTGGATAGGGAAACAACAACCCCGAGGTTGCCGTTGAGGATGCCTCGAGACATCCAGCGGCGGCTTGGTCCTGAAGGCTGTTCGCACAGCTCAGGGGCCCGACGTTGACCTTGGGGCTTTGGGGTGCGGAATGCACTCCTTGGGAGCGAGCCGGCCCGAGGACGACGAGGGGAACGAGGAGCGCGGAGAACCAGGTGATGACGAAGCGCGATCTTGATTGCATGGTTTTGACCTCGAGGTAGTGGCGATTGGCTCTTCGGCCGAATCGGGACCTGGGCAAGCAAGGTTGTTTTCCGGGCGATTGTAGTTGGAAGTCGAGTTTCAGGGTGGCCCGGACTCCGGGGCAAGGCCGTCGTCGACCTCGACTTCGGGCGCCCGTTGCAGAGGACTTCCACGACGGGGCTCCTCGCTGGGTATGCGGAGGGCTGCAAGGGCGGCCGTCCCTCGGTTCAGGGCCGGCCTGGGGCCTGCTCTTGGATCTTCTTCTCCGTGGATTCGGGACAGGCCGCTACAATGTGCGCGTCCGAGGAAGCCCTTTCGAGGAGATCAAGCGTGAAGCGCATCTTGAACGGAATCGGTTGTGTCCTGGTAACCGTCAACCTGGCGCAGGCCCAGACGATCGAGGTCCCCGGGGACTATTCCGACCTGCAGACCGCGATCGACGCGGCTCCGCCGGATGCCACGATCCTCGTGCACGGGGGGCACTGGTTCGCCCTCACGCTGCAGAAGCCGGTGCGCATCGTCGGCGATCCGATGCCCCACATCTGGGGCGACGGCTCCCCGGTGAACCAGGCCGCGATCACCCTGGACGGACCGGGAAGCGGGAACGTCATCCTGAGCAACCTGGACGTGGGCGTGCAGGTCAATGCCGGTGCTGCGGTGATCAGCGAGCCGGGCATTCAGGGAGGGGGATTCGACGGTCTCTTCGTCTACGATTCCCACGTTTCGTGGCCCGTCTGGGA
>JAUIEE010000440.1 GCA_030428965.1 bacterium
CGCCGAGGCGCTCAAGACCGGCAAGCCCGAGCCCATCGCCACCGCGGATCTGCTCGCTGCCCGCAAGAAGGTCAAACCCAGCACCAAGGAGTGGTTCCAGACCGCCCGGAACTACGCCCTCTACGCCAACCAGAGTGGCTTCTACGACGACGTGCTCCCCCTGGGACCGGGCGAACGTGACGCCCTGGAAAGACTGCCCGAGGTCGACCGGGGACTGCGGGAGGAGTTGAGGCTCGCCGCGACCGAAGGCGACGCTCCCCTGGCGGAACGCCTGCTGCTCCCCTCGCTCAACGTGCGCGGCTTCCAGAGCGGCGCCGTGGGAGACAAGGCCCGCAACGTCATTCCGAACGTGGCCCGGGCCTCCCTCGACATTCGCCTCGTGCACGGCAACGACCCGGACACGATGCTGGATCTCGTCGAGGCCCACATCCGAGGCCAGGGTTTCACGATCGTTCGAGAAGACCCCACGGACGAGGAGCGCCGCGAGCATGCCCAGCTCGCCAAGGTCGTCCGTCAGGGGGGCTATCCGGCGGCGCGCACCTCCCTGGATCACCCCCAGGCCCAGCCCCTCATCGAGGCGGCCCGTCTGGCGAGCGGCAACGAGATCCTGCTGGTACCGACCCTGGGCGGCTCCCTGCCCCTGTACCTCTTCACCGAACGGCTCGGCAAACCGATCGTCCCCATCGCCAACCACGACAACAACCAGCACGCCCCGGACGAGAACATCCGGCTCGGCAACCTGGCCTACGGGATCGAGCTGATGGCCTCCATCCTGACCATGGACCTGCCCCGGCCTCGCTAGGGAGAGCTTCCCCCAGCGAATCCGACACGGCCCGGGGAGCCTGGGTAGACTTTGCGCAGCCCTCCCCCCCGGAACCCGATGTCCATCCCCCAGCCTGTGCCCCTCTGGGGGCGAGTTTCCCTGGCCCTTGGCCTCTTCGCCGCTCCTCTCTTGCCCCAGGGCGTGCGCTCCCTGGGCCAGGGGCAAACCAGCGACGTGGCCCCCCTGCCCCTGACGGCGCCCCCCGGAAACGAACGCCCGAGCCTCTCCACGGACCTCGCCCCCGATCGCACGGCCTACGTCGGAGAAGACCTGCGCTTCCACGTCACGGTCGACGACCCGGACGGCGACGCGGTCAGCCTGCGCCTCTTGAATCCACCGGCGGAGGTCCTCTTCCAGCCACGCACGAACGCCCCCTCGCCTCTCACGGCCGAGGTGCGCTACCTGATCGGCCCCTGGTCCGCCGGCCATCGCAGCCTCGTGTTCGAGGCCTGGGACGACGACCAGCCGAGCGAGCGCGTGCGCTTCACCGTCGAGCTGCGCATCCTCGGCGACGGCAACCAGGGCGCGATGAACCACGGGGACGTGACCGGAGACGGTGTGATCGACGTGGTGTCCGCCGCCACCCAGGCCGACGTGGGCGGAACTTCCGACGTGGGGGCCCTCTACGTCTGGGCCGGAGGTAGTCCCAGCGCGACCCCCACCGCAACGCTCACCGTCCCGGGTGCCAGTGCGGGCGACCGCCTGGGCGAGGCCGGCAGCGGACAGGGCATCCAGCTGGTCGATGTGACCGGCGACGGCATCCTCGACGTCGTGGCCGTCGCGACCGGCGCCGATGTCGGCGGCCTGGCGGACGCGGGAGCGCTCTACGTCTGGAACGGTGGCGCGGGACTCAGCGGCCCCAAGTCGCCCGACGCGACCCTGACCGTTCCGGGCGCCGTGGCCGGAGATCAGCTCGGCTTCGTCGGCAGCGGCCAAGGCGTGCAGTGCGTCCACGTCGACGGCGACGGCGTGCTCGACCTCGTGGTCGGGGCGTCCCTCGCCGACGCCGGGGGGGTCGTGGACAGCGGCGCGGTCTACCTGTGGCGCGGAGGAGTCGGGCTGAGCGGCAGCGTCGCTCCCGAGGCAACCCTCAGCGTGGCCGGAGCCTCGGCCCAGGATCGCCTGGGGGACGTCGCCACGGGACAAGGCATCGGAATCATCGAAGTCACCGGCGACGGGCAACCGGACCTCGTGGTCGGAACGAGCGTCGCCGATCGCGCGGCCACGGACAGCGGCGCCGTCTACGTCTGGGACGGCAGCGCGCTGAGCGGCAGCGTCTCCCCCAGCGCGACCCTCGAGGTTCCCGCGGCGGTAACCGGCGATCGTCTGGGCGACGTCTTCAGCGGCCAGGGCCTGCAGTTCCAGGACGTCACCGGCGACGGCGTGAACGACGTCGTGGTCGGTGCGTACCTCGCGGACGTGGGCGGCGTGGCCGATACGGGCGCCCTGTACGTCTGGCGCGGCGGAGCCTCCCTGGTCGGAACCCTCGGCCCCTTCGCGAGCCTGACCGTCCCCGGTGCCCTGGCCTCGGATCAACTGTGCGACACCGGCAGCGGCAGCGGCATCGTGATCGCGGACGTGAGCGGCGACGGGACCCGTGACCTCGTCGTGGGCGCCTACCTCGTCAACGCCCTCAACCAGGGCGCCGTCTACGTCTGGAACGGCGGAGCGAGCCTGACCGGCTCAGTCTCCCCCAGCGCGACCCTGCGCATCGTCGGCGGAGAGCGCAACGACAAGCTGACCTACGTCGGCAGCGGGCAAGGCCTCCTGGTGGCGGAAGTCACCGGCGACGGTGTGCTCGACATCCTCGCCGGCTCGCCCGAAGGAAACCTCGGAGCCTTCGACGACAACGGTGCCGTCTACGTCTGGACGGGAGGCGCCGGGCTGATCGGCAACCTGACTCCGAACGGAACCCTCTCGGTGCCCGGAGCGCTTGCGGGCGACCGCCTGGGCAACGTCGGCAGCGACAGCACCTCCCAGGGCATCCAGCTGGCGGACGTCACCGGCGACGGAGTTCTCGACCTGGTCGCCGGAGCGATCCGCGCGGACGTCGGCGGCGTGATCAACGTCGGCGCCATCTACGTCTGGTCGGGCAGCACCGGCTTCCTCGGCAACCCGGCGCCGCTCGCCTCTCTCACCGTTCCCGGAGCCCAGGACTCCGACTTCCTGGGCTACATGCTGCACGGCCAGGGCATCCAGCTGGCCGACGTGACCGGAGACCTCGTCCTCGACATCGTGGCCGGGGCCTACCGGGCCGACGACGGCCCGCGCCAGGACACGGGCGCGCTCTACGTCTGGGAGGGCGGTGGCGGCCTGTCCGGAGCCCTCTCCCCCGACGCCACCCTCACCGTTCCCGCGGCGGTGGCCTTCGACCGCCTGGGACACGGGGCCAGCGGCCACGGGATCTTCCTGGCCGACCTGACCGGGGACGACGTGCTCGACGTCCTCGCGGGGACGCCGGGTGCCAACGAGGGCGGCGTCATCGACGCGGGTGCCGTCTACGCCTGGACCGGGGGCGCCGCGCTCAGCGGCCCGCTCGCCCCGAGCTTCACCCTGGCCGTGCCCGGAGCGCTCCCCAACGACCGCCTGGGCAACGTGGGGGTCGGCCAGGCGGTGCAGCTCAGCGACGTGACCGGGGACGGCCAGCTCGATCTGGTCGCCGGAGCCTTTCTGACCAACGTGGGTGGGGTCGTGGACTCGGGTGCCATCCAGCTGTGGACCGGACCGACCAGCACTTCCGTCGCCCCCACCGCGACGCTCTCGGTCCCGGGGGCGGCGGCCTCCGATTCCCTGGGACGATAAGACTCCCCTCCGGGCCGACGGGCCACTAGGGTCAAGGCGTGCGAGTTGATCTGCATCTCCGGACACCCGAGATCGAACGCAGGGACTTCGCCGCGGCCCTCGGCCTGGCGGCGCTGTTCGTGCTGTTGTTCGCTGCGACCCAGCAGACCCGACTCACGGGAGACGGCGCGGGACTGGCCACCTTCCACGCCCTCGGCACGGGCACCTACTACAACATCCTCTACCTGCCGATCTGCAAGGCGCTGGCTCCGCTGACCGGGAGCGACCCGATCTCCGCTCCGCGCTTCGCCAGCCCGTTGTTCGCGGGCCTGGGCATCGGCGCAACCTGGCTCCTGGCGCGCACCTTCGGCGCATCGCGCTTCGGTGCCTCCGTCGGTGCTCTCCTGCTCGGGGTCACCCCTTCGGTCTGGTTCTTCGCGACGACGATCGAGATCCACGCGATCCACTTCGGCACCCTGGCCCTGTTCGCCTGCGCCACCGTCCTGGCTCCGTGGCGGCGTCCAGCCCTTGCACTGGCCCTCGTCGCGTTCCTCTTCCCGCTTCTGTTCTGGACGCAACAGACCT
>JAUIEE010000441.1 GCA_030428965.1 bacterium
AGTCGTAGCCTCCGGCTGCGTTGCCTGCTCCGCCGCCGATGGTCGAGTTGGAGCTTCCGGCGACGTTCCCGTATCCTCCACCGATCGTCGCGCCGATTCCCTGTGTGCTGTTGTTCCGTCCTCCTCCGATCGTGCTCTGCTGTCCGTTGGCCTGGTTGAGGCGACCGCCACCGACCGTCGATTGCCCGTTGGATCGGTTGTTGCATCCGCCGGAAACCGTGGCATAGGGCCCTGAGGCGGAATTGGCGCACCCTCCCGAGATGGTTGCGGAGGACCCGGCTACAACGTTGGAGACTCCTCCGCCCACGGTCGAGTCGTAGCCGAAGGCCCGGTTGTTGGCCCCGCCCGCCACGGTCGAGTTGGAGCTGACCGCCATGTTCTCGTAGCCCCCTCCGACGAACGAGAAGGAGCCGCTTGCCGTGTTGTTGAAGCCTCCGTCGTGGGGTGGAGGGAAGAGCAGTCCGGGAGCCGGAACGGAAGAGGCTTCCAGGCAACCGGGGCCGTTCTGATCCACGATGCTCTCCGCGCAGGCCGGGCGGGCGACGCTCACCTCGCCCAGGGCTTCGGCCCGGGCCTTCTGGGGCAGCGCACGGGGGGCTGCGAACAAGGCAAGGGGCAGCAAGAGGAAGGCCGAGACCGGGCCGGGGCTACGTAGGGCATTCATGGCTCACATCCTGTCGGGGACGAACCGCGACGGAGTTCCGCCGCAGGACCTGGAACGAAGATCGACACGCCGATCGAAGGCCATACTACGTGCATACGGCGTGCCAGGGGGAAGCCGATGCGCGCAGTTGGCCGGCTCCTACGCAGGGGGCGAGACGCGACTCCGATTCGTGACTTCGGGCCCTCGGCCCAGGCCCGTCTCGCCCGGGCACAACGGGCCGTCCCAGGGCGCCCTTGTCCAGATCCCCGCGGGGGAGGAGCCCCCGGAGGGCCGGGCTCGAGCCTTTGCTACACTGCGTTCATGAGCGACCAAACTGCGAAAGCCACGTTCGGAGCCGGATGCTTCTGGGGGGTCGAGGCCACCTTCCGCCAGATCGACGGGGTCACCTCGACCGCCGTGGGGTATTCGGGGGGCAGCAAAGACAAGCCCACCTACGAGGAGGTTTGCCGCAAGGACACGGGCCATGCGGAAGTGGTCGAGGTCGAGTTCGACCCGGGCAAGGTCTCCTACGAAGAGCTCCTGCGCGTGTTCTTCGAAAACCACGATCCGACCACCTTGAACCGCCAGGGGCCGGACGTGGGGACCCAGTATCGCTCCGCGATCTTCTTCCACGACGAGGCGCAGCGGGAAGCGGCGGAGAAAGCCAAGGCCGAGCTCGACGCCGCCGGTCGCTTCCCCCGTCCCATCGTGACCGAGATCACACCGGCCCAGACCTTCTGGATCGCCGAGGACTACCACCAGCGCTACCTCGAGAAGCGCGGTCTCTCGAGCTGCCACATCGGTACCCAGAGCCACGGAGAACCGTCTTGATCGCCGAGCTCGCCGCCCTCCTCTCCCTCACGATCGGCGCCGAGATCGTCGACCTCGGACAGATCGAGTTCCCCAACTCGGGAGCCCCCGAGGCCCAGGAATCCTTCCTGCGCGGCGCCCTGCTCTTGCACAGCTTCGAGTACGAGGACTCGGCCGAGGCCTTCCGCGAGGCCCAGGAGCTGGACGCCGACTTCGCGCTGGCCTTCTGGGGCGAAGCGCTGACCCACAGCCACCCGATCTGGGGTGAGGACGATCCCGAAGAGGCGCGGGCCGTGCTCGCACGTTTCGGGGCGAGCCGCGCAGAGCGGCTGGCCAAGATCGCCGATGCGCGGGAGAGGAGGCTGTTCGATACGGTCGAGATCTTGTTTGGCGAGGGCACGCGCGTGGACCGCAACCGCGCCTACTCGGCCGCGCTCGAGAAGCTCTACGTCGAGTATCCCGACGACCTCGAGATCGGCTCGTTCTACGCCCTTTCGATCCTCGGCACCTCGGGCGGGATCCGCG
Source organism: bacterium (assembly GCA_030428965.1). Lineage (GTDB taxonomy): Bacteria > Planctomycetota > UBA1135 > UBA1135 > JAUIEE01. The sequence goes on from JAUIEE010000441.1 coordinate 1,979, forward strand.
ACATCCCCACCTACATGCGCGCGGCCGCCGTGGGGGAGGTGGTCTTCGCGCGCAACCCGCGCCATCCGGGAGCCCTGCACTACCTGATCCACTCCTACGACGATCCGGTTCACGCGCCCCTGGGCCTCCGTCAAGCGCGGCTCTACGACAAGGTCGCGCCGGCTGCGGCCCACGCCCTGCACATGCCGTCCCACATCTACGTGGCCTTGGGGCTGTGGGACGATTCCGTGGCGGCGAACATCGCTTCCTACCAGGCGGCGGATGCTCGCCGGGAGCGCAAGGACCTTTCGGTCGAGTCCCGCGGCTTCCACGCGCTCTACTGGCTCGAGTACAGCTACCTGCAGCAGGGTCGCAGGGAGGAGGCCCTCGAGCTCCTGCGGAACATGGTGCGGGACGAGGCCGAGAGCCACAGCGAGAGAACGCGCTCGCACCTGGCTCTGATGCGGGCCGCCTACGTCGTCGACGGGAGCCCCGACCCGAGCGTAGCCGCGATCGAGGTCGATACGAGCGAGCTCGGGGCCGACGTGGTCGCGGCCGACTACTTCATCGACGGCTACCTGGCGGCCGAGGCCGGGGAATTCGATCGAGCGCGCGAGATCCTGCGGGAGATGAGCTTGGCCCGGGAAGCGGCGGACGCCGAGGACGGCGTGGCCGGATGCTGTCGACCTGCGGCGGCCCTGGACGGTTCCGAGGTGCTCGACCCGCGCTTTCAGGCGGCCCTGACCATGGAGCTGGAGCTCGATGGCTGGATCCGCCTGCGCGGCGGCGAGAGAGACGCGGCCCTGGCCCTCCTGTGGGAAGCGGCACGGACCGAGGATCTCCAGGCCTTCGACTTCGGCCCGCCGATGACGGTCAAGCCGGCCCATGAGCTCCTGGCCGAGGCTTGCCTGGGGGCCGGGCTCTACGAAGAGGCCCAGGCCGAGTTCCAGGCTGCCCTGCGGCGTGCCCCCGGTCGGTCACGCTCCCTGTGGGGGCTGTGGAAGGCGGCGGTCCGAACCGGAGACGAGGCGTTGGTCCTGGAAGGACTGGCCGGGTTCGAGCGCAACTGGAAACGGCCGGGAGAGGACGCGTCCTCGGACGTCTGGGCGAGGGAAGCGTCTGCGGGAACCGGCCACTAGACGAGGGAACAGACAACGGTAGGCGTCGGGGAAGAGGGGAGATACCCTGGTGCCCATGTCCTTCCGGAACGCTCCGTTGCTCTTCGTGAGCACCTGCTCCCTGGCACTTTCCCCCGGATCCCCGGGGCCGGCGCGCGCCTAGAGGTCGGCGCATGGGCGGCAACGATTGGTCGCAGGCCGTAGCGCCTTTCGGCGAGCACTTGAACCTGTGCGCCTACTACCTCGATCAGAACCTCGAGGCCGGGCGTGGGGATCAGGTCGCCCTCCTCTCGGGAAGCGAACGGCGGACCTACGCCCAGGTGGCCGACCGTGCCGCCAAGCTGTGCGCGGCCCTGCGCCGGGCCGGCGTGCGTCCGGAGGAGCGCGTGCTGATCGTGCTTCCCGATCGCTTCGAGTTCGCCGAGACCTTCTTCGGGGTCCTGCGGGCGGGGGCCGTCTTCGCGATGGTCAACCCGCTCCTGAAGCGCAAGGACTTCGACTACTACCTCGAGTACACCAAGGCCCGCGTGGCGGTAGTCGCGGCCTCGACCCTGCCGGAGTTCGGTCCCGCGGCCAGGGCCGGGCGCTTCCTGGAAAAGGTCCTGGTCGTGGGGGAGGGCGTCGAGGAGTTCTTGCCCTACGAGGGAGCGCTGGCCTCGGAGGCCTCCGGCTCCGACATGGCCGCCCTCGAGCCCACGCGCCCCGACGACCTGGCCGGCTGGCTCTTTACCTCGGGCTCGACCGGTCACCCCAAGGCCTGCGTGCACACCCACGCCGACTTCGCGTGGAACACCGAGACCTACGCGCGGCAGGTCGTGCAGTACGCCGCGGAGGATCGCTGCCTGTCCGTTCCCAAGCTCTTCTTCGGCTACGCGACGGGCACGAACCTGATGTTCCCCTTTCGCGTGGGGGCGAGCACGGTGCTGTTCGAAGGTCGTGCCACGGCCGATGAGCTCTACGACCAGATCGAGGCCCATCGTCCCACGCTCCTGACGACCGTGCCGACCATGATCAACAACATGCTGCGCTCCGAGCGCTGCGCCAGCGCGGACCTCTCCTCGCTGCGGGTGTGCCTCTCCGCGGGGGAAGCGCTGCCGCCCAAGCTCTACGGGG
>JAUIEE010000442.1 GCA_030428965.1 bacterium
AGAGCACCTCGGTCGACGACCCACGAAGGGAGCGGGAGTACGTGCGGATCGTGCTCGATCTGACGGTCTTCGCGCGGGATGCCCAAGGGGCCGAAGCCGCCTTCTGGGACCTCCAGGATGCCTTCTGGAGCGAAGCGAACTGGAGCGCCGAGGCCCTCGCGCTCGACCCTGCCCGCGTCTCCCTGGCCTTCTCGTCCCTAGCCCCCGGACCGGTCCCCGAGGCGTGGCTGTCCTACTCCAATTCCCTGCGCGTCGACGTCGAACTTCCTCTGGCGCCTCCCGCCTCGGGAGAGACCTCCCCGTCCGGCGACCGCTCTCCCGAACACTCGATCCGGCAATTGGCCGGTTCCGCTCCCCACAACGTCGGCGCCCTGCACCTGACCACGAGCTTCACCCGCCCCGCGCCCGGTGTGCGGGACGTGCGCATCTCCGTCGCCCCCGAGGACCCGAATCGCAGGCTGCGCCAGGAGCAGCTGTCCGGCTTCCTGCTCGACCTCGAACGACTGACCCCCAGCGCCCAGTTGACCGGTGTCCACCTGCGTCCGTTTCGCAGCCTGGCACCGGACGAGGACTACCTCTTCGAGCTCGAGGCCGAGCTGACCCTTCGCGTCCAGCTCGAAGACGATTCTCAGAGCAGGAGCGCCGGCTCCGGCTGGGGTTCCCACCCCCAACCGTCCGGAATCTGAATCGGCTCCTCGAGCTCGCCGCGATCCCGAAAGACGAACAGGATGCGGGCGCGGCCGAGATCCTCGTAGTCGGGTTCGGGATACTGAACCAATCGTGGCGAGGCTTCGAGGCTGTACTCGTCGAGCAATACGCGCAGGCCGGGGACGCCGGAGAAATGGATCGTCTGGATCGGACGCGATCCCGCGAAGATGTCGTAGTACTCGAAGGCCAGGGACAGGACGCGCTTGAAGCGTCGAAAGGAGATACCGTCTTCGAGGAAGATCAAGTCGATTCCCAGGCTCTTCAGGACCTGGTGGAAGTGGCGTCGAGCCTCCCGTGGACAGGCCCTGCGGTAGCTCGGGCCGACCTGGGGCAGAGGCTCCCCTTCCTGGTCCCGCCCGAGATGGGTCACGAACCACAAGTGGGGCGCCACCCAGTACCCGTGCCCTCCCTCTCTCTCCTGTTGTGACGCGGCTTTGAAGATGCGCCGCAAACCGTGCAGCAGCGCCCGCCTGGCCAGGATCTCACGGCGACGACGAAGCCCTCGGAAGAAGTCCGGATCCGCGAGCTCCGCGGGCCCGAACTCCCGGGGCCAGCTTTCCCGCGCTTGCGCAGGAGTCTCCACTTCGTCCCGCCGCCAAACCGTGCGCGGCTCGCAGTCGCCGGCCTTCCCACCAGGGAAGCGCACGGACAGCCCCGCGGCCTCGAACGCGGCCTGGACTTCCAGGCGCCGCGCATCCGGAACGCCCATCGTTCGTACCGGAGCCGCCTTGCCGGTGACAGGATCGAGGAAGCGCCCCTCCCAGAGGATGCGGCCCATCTGCAGGGTTTCGGCCAGGAAGGCCCCCGCGAAGGTCCAGGCAACGAGGACTCCGAAGAACGCACTGATGGGCATCGAGCTGGGACCGCCGAGCACGACCGATCCGCTCAGAACCAGCACCAGCCCGATGTAGGCCAGCACGACGCCGACGTGCACGCAGACCGTGACCGCCGCCCAGGACGTCGACCAGAGCCCCTCTCCTCGCCCCCAGTTCCAGACACTCGTCAAGCGCGGCGGGCGTGGAACCCAGGCCAGAAGAGCGAACAGGATCCAGGTCGTCCCGACCAGGGCCAGGGGAAACCACAGCGGCAGGGCAACCGCGGCCAGGGCCAGCGCGAGAAAGTAACCGACGGCCCAGAGCGTCTCCCGACGGGGTGCTCTCCCCGCACCGCGCGAAAGCCGCAGGGCGGCCTGGACGTAGAGCAGGGGGATGCAAAAGCAGCAGACCCCCACGAAGAGGGCTGCACTCCAGAGCACGGCCAGGAGCGCCGTGTAGAGGCTCTGGCTCACGGCACCGACTCCCGACCGCAGGACGCCTGGAAAGGCGGCGCTCTTCGCGAGCAACAGGCCGGTTCCCAGGAAGAGCCCCCCCACGGCCAGCGTGATCGTCGGTGGGAAGCGTCGCGGCAACGCGGGCTCCTCCTGCAGGTCGAATCCGAAGCGAACCTTCCAACGCCCGAGGACGGGCTTGAGCTGGGACAGGCGACCCGTCATGGCTGCGATGGACGCCAGAGGTCGGTCCTGGTGCCAGCGCAGGGTGACCAGGGCGCCCACGATCAAGAAGGCCACCCCGACCGAGTCGTGGAACTCCGTCCGCTTCCAGGGGCGGGAGAATTCCAGAGCCGTGAAGAAAGCGAACCAACCCACCACCAAGGCCGCTTCGGAGCTGGCCAGAAGCTTTCCCCAGGGCCGCTGGAAGATCTTCGGACGGGAAAGCAGGGGCCGCATGGGAGGTCATCCTAGTTCTTCCCCTCACCCAGGGGCAGGCGAACTGCCCGGCGTGGGGACGGATTCCGTATTTTGCCCCGATTCCCCGAACTTTCGGGGCCCATCGATACACTCGCCCGGATCCGGGTTCTCTCCCCCTTGGCCCCCGACGATCGAGCCCCATGGTCCATTCCCTCGCTCGACCCTTCCTGACCGTCCTGGTCCTGACCGGGATGCTCCCCGCCGCCCACGCCCAGCTAGGGTTCGAGGCACCGACCGCCCGCAACCATCCTGCCCTGGACGCGGCTCGTTTCGGCAAAGCCTTCGCAGGTCGCTTCAACCAGGATTCGAGTCCCGATGGGATCCTTCTGGACGATTCGACCATCACGCTGATGACCACGCCGGAAGCGCACCAGACCTGCCTGCGCTCTCCGTTCCCGGTCCAAGACGCTGCTCTGCTCCCCGGCGGCGGTGCCGGGGGAGCCGACGCCCTGGCTGCGGTCGACGACGTGGGTCTTCATCGCCAGCTCTGGGACGGAGGCTGGGTTCGAACCGCGATCCGCGGGGGTGCTTGGGCCCATGCCAGGGCCCTACGGGTCGGGCAGATCGATGCACGCCACGGCCTCGACTACGCCGGCCTGGCCGACGCTCAGGTCGACGAGCGTCAGGTGCTCGTCCACTACGACGGACCCCAGAGCTTCGGAGCGATCACCTCCTTCCAGAGCGCCTTTCCCGCCTACGATCTCGAGCTCCTCGACTGGGACGGGGACGGCCAGCGAGAGATCTGCTGCCTCACCGAGTTCGGCCTGGAGATCTACACCCGCAGCGGAGTCCCGCTCTACGGCTACCCCTGGAGCTACACGCCCCTGCGCACCACCGTGCTGAAGGCCCAGGGAGACGGCCGCGAGAAGCTTGCCATCGTTGCGGCCAACGAACCCCGCACCCAGGAATGGCTGTGCGTGTTCGGAGAGAGCGGGATCGAGGGCCCCTGGGCCCTGGGGCCCGCAGGAGTGGTCCGGCTGGAGGCCGCAGACCTCGACGGGGACGGCGACTCCGACCTCGTCTTGAGCGTCACCTCCACGGCGGAAGTCTGGACCCTCGAGAACGGCTCCACCCCCGGACTCCTGTTCGATGTTCCCGGCGTCCTGACCCAGCACCCCCTCGACCCGAACCAGCACAGCCCGTCCCACAACCAGGCGGGTGTCGCCGTGGCCGATTTCGACCTCGACGGGGACCCTGACCTCCTGGTCCCGCTCCAAGGGGATCACGACGGGGTGCCTCCGGGGCCGGAAGAGATCGCCAGCTCCGTTGCGCTCCTGCGCTCCCGGATCCTCGATCACACCGAGCTCCTAGGCGACGTGGAGAGCTGCCGCTACGTCTTCGATCAGGAGCTCGACATCGGTGGGATCGAGCTGGCCCTGATCCCCCCCGGCGTTCTCCTGCCCAGCGGCCCCGGAGAGTCGCTCGAATGGGAAGTCGTGGTGTGGAGCACCGCGAGCCCCGCAGCCGCGACCTCCCCGGTCGCCTTTCACGTCGAGCGGCTCCCCATTCCCGACGGCAACCTGCCGCCCGAAGAACGAACGTTCTTCCTCTTCACCGACGAGAGCGGCTACGACTTCTCCACGCTGCACAGCTTCGAGATTCGCCAGGTGCTGGTCGATGCTTCCGACCTGCTGCTCGCCCGCGGCCCTGCCCTGACGGCGATTCACGGCGCCGCTGAAACCTGGCCCCAGGTCATGAACCTGCCCGGGGTCCT
>JAUIEE010000443.1 GCA_030428965.1 bacterium
TCGTGGGCATGACAACCTTGCCGCCAGGGCTTGGCAAGTCGGTTCCAGGAACCCACTTGGGTCAAATATCGACATCGGGGCCAACCTGGGTCGAACGGGTCCGTAGCTTTTCTTACAAAGCCACCCCCTGGAACCGTCCCCAGTGATTCAGGTTCCGCGGGAGGGCAAGCCACTGCGACGCCCTGGGCGTCGTCTCCATCCGCACAGGTTCCGCCCGGGGGGGCGAAGGGACAGCTATGGGAACTCAGAAACTCCTGCCGCTCTTGATGGTGGTCGCCGTGATCGCAGCCGGGTCGTTCTGGTGGATCGCCAGTCGGGAAGAGGCCGTCGCGCGGGAAGCGCAGGCGCTGCCCAGCGAGGCGAGGGCTCCCTCGGCCCCGACCCGTTCGGCCGACCTGGCCCGCCCCGAGTTCCAGGCGGAGGAGTCCTCCCAGCCTGTTCCTGCCCGGGAGGTGGTGGAGGCTGCTCCGGAGGTCGAGGCTCCCGTGATTCGCGAGAAGGTGTCCGGCTCCCGAGCCCCCCGGGTCGTGCGCGGTCGGGTCCTGGACCGTGAGGGCAACCCGATCCCCGGTGCCAAGATCTACGCCTCCGACCAGTTCGCGGGGGCGATCGACTTCGACGGGGAGTCGAGCGTTCCGTGGCTGCGCCGCAGCCAGGCCGAGAGCGCCGAGGACGGCACGTTCGAGCTCGAGGGTCCCAAACGAGACACCTTCCGCGTGGCCGTGCGCAAGTCGGGCTACGCCCCCTTCGATCGCGCGGAGATTCCCGTGCCTCCGGAGAACGACGTGCAGCTGGAGCCCTTCGTCCTGGCGCAGGGGGCCATCCTGCGTGGCCGGGTCGTGGGTCCTGGTGGAAACGGGATCGGTGGAGCCGAGCTCAGCGTTCTCTCCGAGGAACGTGGCATCAACATGATCATGGGGGACGGAGAGCTGCCGAACACCGTCGCGGCCGATGGTCAGGGCTACTTCACGATCGATCAGCTGGCCTGCGGCCCCTATCGAATCCTGGTTCGCTCCGAGGAGCACCCCCCGCGGATCTTCGAGGGGACGGCGGACACGCCGGGTGAAGAGATCAGCGGCTTGAGGTTCGAGCTCGAGGCGGGGGAGGTGATCGCCGGAAGGGTCACGGGGATTCCCCGTGCCCTGGATGAAGATCTCGTGGTCCAGGCGCGCAAGGCCAACGAGACCGGTGGCTTCGCCCTGCTGGACTTCCTGAACACGCGCTCGGTGGCGGTCGAGGACGGTAGCTTCGAGCTGCGCGGGATGGAGGTCGGAGCCAGGTACGACCTGCAGTTGCGGCGCGAGAGCGATGAGCCGAACGACTTCTTCGGAGGATCCTCGCGCTCCGGACGTGTGCGCGTGGAGTCCGGGGATCGGAACGTGCTGCTCGAGTATCAGCCCGAGGCCACCGTGGCCTTCCAGGTGATGGACTCCAAGACGCGCGAGCCCATCACCGAACTGGAGGTGCACGCCGGCATCGAGTGGCCTCGGCCCGTGATGGAGGGTGGGCGTCCCCAGCGTAGCTTCCCCGACGGGCAGGTGCTGGTCGGCGATCTGCGTCCGGATTCCGAGACGGATCGCATTCAGATCGAAGTGCGTTCCACGGGCTACCGCACCTACGAGCGATCTGACATCGCCGCCGCCGCAGGTGAGGACATCGACCTGGGAGTGATCTACCTCGATCCTGTGCCCGTCGTGCGCGTGACCGTCGTCGACGGGAAGACCGGGGAGCCGGTCGAGGGAGCGCGCGTGCAGCTCGTGAAGGAAGAGGACTCGAACGGGTTCGAGTTCCGACACTCGATCTCGATCGGTACGGACGAGGACGAAGGCAGCGTGTTCGAGGCCGACGGTTCCGCTCGTACCGATTCGGAGGGAAGGGCCGAGCTGACGAGCCTGGAAGGGGAGAGGTGCACCCTGCAGGTGCGTTCACCGGACTACGCTCCCTTCGATCGCCCAGGGATCTACATGACCCCGGGCGAGATCATCGAACAGGAAGTCGAGCTCACGCCCGGCGGATTCGTGCACGTGACCGTGCTCGATCCTGACGGTGCTCCCGTGGGCGGAGCGCGCGTGGCCCATCGGCCGCCCCAAAAGGGCCAGACCGGGGTCATGGTGCTCGGGGGAGGGTTCGGTGCCTCGGGTGAGGTGACCAGCAGCGACGGCATCGCTCGTTTCCGGAACCTCGAAGCCGGTTCCCATTCCTTTAAGCTCGAGGAAGGGGAGGCCGGCAGCGTCTTCTTCGCCGGCGGCACCATGGAGCTACGCGGTGAAGACGTCGGCGCCGAACAGGAGGGCTGGTCCGAGGTCGCGGTCGTCGAGGGGGAAACCAGCACGTTGACCCTGACGACCAGCCCCCGGGGATCCCTGGAGGGGCAGGTGCGCGAAGGCGGCGTGATCCTGACCGGCGCGAACCTGCAATTGAAGGAGGACAAGCCCCAGGAGATGGCCTTTCACTTGCCGGGCATGTCGTCCTCTCCCGAGTCGCGATCCGACGGAGAGGGGCGCTACCGCTTCGACCAGGTCAAGGAAGGACGCTACGTCCTCACCGTGAGCCACTCTACGCGGGCCATGCCGGTGGACTTCGAGGTCTCCGTGGAAGAGGGCGAGAACGTGTTCGATCTGAACCTGGCCGTGGCCGTGATCGAGGGGCAGGTCCTGGACAGTGAAGGCCAGCCGATTCCCGGAGTGCGCGTCCAGGCCGAGCGCGCCCAGGCGGAAGGAGGAGGTCCGAGAACCCGCACGATCATGATGATCAGCACGGGATCCGACACGGTCGTCCAGATGGGGGGCGGACCCGCTACCGAGACGACCTACACGGACGGCGAGGGGCGCTACACCCTGCGCGGGGTTCAGCCCGACGTGGAGCTGGTCGTGAAGGGCGAAGGAGAGGACGTCCAGCCCGGGCAGTCCGACAGGGTTCGCGTTGCGCCGGACGAGGTGAAGCGGAACGTGGACTTCGTGCTCGAGGCGGGAGGGTCGATCCTGGTCGAGGCCATCAAGGCCGATGGAGCCCCCGCCAGCTTCCAGATGGTGCGGGCGAACTACGAGGGCGAGGACGATTCGGTCGAGCCCAAGTTCGGGTTCGTGCAGACCGGTTCGACCACCTTGACCGGTCTGCGTCCGGGGCCCTGGCGCGTCAACGTGAGCGCCGCGGGGCCCGGAGGAGACGAGGCCAACGGACCTCCCGATCAGGTGATCGACGTCATCGCGGGCGAAGAGGCGCCCGCCACCTTCACCGTGGATTAGAAAAAACGGAGGAGGGGGGTTTTCGCCCCCTCCTCCACTTGCATTAACGCGGCCGAAGCCGCGTTACCACCTTTCCGTTGCATTCAACGTCATTCAAAAGCGAAAGGGGATACGCAAGGAATCCAAGGCAGGTTTAGGTGTTTCCGGGGAGCCGTGGAGCGCCGCGCCGACGTCGAACAGGACCTCGAAACGGATGAAGTCCACGGACTGGTTTCCAAGGGTGCTGGGGTCGGCCGTCCAGGCCGTGGCCTGGGAGGTTGCCGGTTCGAGGCCATCGGCGGGGGCGCCCTGGAAGAGCAGACGGATCGAGCCATGGACCGGAAGTCGGTCGGGCTCGTCTCCGCTTAGCACTTCGAAGGAGCGAGGGACGAGCTCGAAGGAGACCGCTTCGCCGTCCTGAGGCAGGCTGGCCCCTTCCGAGTCGATGGTGAGGTGCAAGGTGCCCTGCTCCGTGTCGTAGGAAGCGTGAGCAACGATGTACTCGGCTTCGATGGCGCCTGTGCTCCGCAGTCGAGAGCTCCTGAGGAGGTAGGGGTTGCGCAGGTAGAGGTCGTTGCGCGTTCCCTGCAGCTCGGAGGCATCCAGGACCAGCGTGTCGCCGGATACGTAGGGAAGCTCGGGGAAGCCCCTGAGGGGGAGCGGGCCCATCAGGGCGGGAACCGGCACGATCGTGCCGTCCTCGTCCGCAACCACGTACCCGCTTGCGGGGTCCGTGCCGCGGAACAGGAAGTCCGTGGCCTCGATCTCCCCGAGGGGTATCCACACGGACCTGGCCCGCGAGAGGGGGGAGAAAGAGGGCAGACCGATGTGCGGGTTGGGGATCGTGCGGCTGTTCATGCTCGAGCCGCTCTGGGGCCGGATCAGGGCGGATTCCTCCGGGACGTGGAGCTGGATCACGCCCGGGCC
>JAUIEE010000444.1 GCA_030428965.1 bacterium
GCCCGCTGCGGGAATGGAGCGAGACCCTGCTCGAGACCCGCAGGCTCGAGCAGGAGGGGATCCTAAGGGCGGAGCCCGTCCGGCGCCGATGGGAGGAGCACCGGGATGGGAAGAGAGACTGGGGCTACTACCTCTGGGACGTGCTCGTCTTTCAGGCCTGGCGTGAGCGTTGGCTTTCCTGACCCGATTGCTAGAGTCTCTCCGACGGGGGAGGAGTGCCGTGTCGGGCTCCGCTGCTGAAGGGGACCGTAGGGAACGACGCGCTTGAAACTCCTATTCCTGGTCACCGACGACTGGTTCTTCTGGTCCCATCGCCTCCATCTGGCTCGCGCCGCGCGCGACGCCGGCTTCGACGTGGCCGTGGCCACGAGCCGGGGCTCCTACGAGAAGCGCATCGAGGCGGAGGGCTTCGATTTCCATCCGGTCAGCTTCGCCCGCTCGGTGCCCGGGCAGGTTCGCAACCTCCCCCTCGTGCTGGAGCTGACGCGCCTCTACGCCAGGCTGCAGCCCGACCTCTGCCACCACGTTTCGTTCCTGCCGGTGCTGTACGGTTCCCTGGCCGCCCGCAGGGCCAAGGTGCGCTCGGTCGTGAACGCCATCACGGGCCTGGGTCACGCCTTCATCTCTCCCCGCGCCATCCATCCCTTGCGCTGGGCCATGGAGCGGGCCTACCGACACGTGCTGCGCGGGGAACACGTGCGCACGATCTTCCAGAACGCCGACGACCAGAACCTGTTCGTCGAACGCGGTCTGGTCGCGGCGGAGCAAACCGCGATCGTTCCCGGCTCGGGAGTGGACACGGAGCGTTTCCGGCCCAGCCCCGAGGTTGCGGGACCGCCGGTGGTGCTGTTTGCCTCGCGCATGCTCTGGAGCAAGGGGGCCGGAGTGCTGGTCAAGGCCGGAGAGATCCTGCGCCAGCGGGGCGTTGCCCACGAGCTGCGCCTGGTGGGACGTCCCCATCCGTCGAACCCCGATTCGATTGCCGAGGCCCAGCTGGAAGAATGGGATCGCAGCGGCAGTGCCCGCTGGATGGGCTACCAGAGCGACATGCCGGGGGTTCTGGCCGGAGCCCACGTGGTCTGCCTGCCCTCCCACTACCGGGAGGGAGTGCCCCTGGCCCTGATCGAGGGAGCGGCGGCTGGGCGTCCCCTGGTCGCGACCGATTCTCCGGGCTGCCGCGACATCGTTCGCCATGGTCAGAACGGGCTGCTCGTACCGGAACGGGACCCCATGGCCCTGGCCCAGGCCCTCGAGACCCTGATCGGGGAGGCCGACGTGCGTGCGCGCATGGGCCAGGCCGGTCGCGCGCTGGTCGAGGAGCGATTCTCCAAGGACGTGGTCAACGCCGGCATCCTGAGGGTGTACCGCGAGCTGCTCGACGGTGCCTGGCCCGAGGATCCGCGCGGCGGTCCCGTTCTCACGCCGTTGCCGCGGCCGCTCGATACCTCCGCCACGCTGCGCTAGTTCCCAGGGCCCTCGATCCGGGGGTATCGAAACGCTATCGTCCGACTCCATGGGTCGGAACGCGTTCGCGCTCTTCACTTGGTTTCTCGCCGCCTGTTCGAGCTCGCCCCCGAGCGTGCTCGAGGTACCGCCGGAGGTGCCCACGGATCTGACGATCTCGAGCACCGATCGCGTGGGATCTTTCGAATACCGCGTGGGGCCGGGCGATCGGCTGCGGGTCGGTGTCTTCGCCCATCCCGAGCTCAGTGCCAACGCGGCCACCGTCCTGGGGACCGGCAAGATCCTGTTGCCGCTGGTCGGGCCGGTTCACGTGGCGGGTCAGAGCCTGGAAGAGGTGGGCGCGTCCGTGGAGGACTCCCTCGGGCGCTTCTTGAAGGAGCCCCACGTCGATGTCCAGGTCGAGCGCTTCGGATCGCAGCTCTACCTCGTCTTCGGGGAGGTGGCCAAGCCCGGGAACTACCCCCTGGAGCGACCGATCACGGCCCTCGAGGCCCTTGCCCGGAGCGGGGGCCTGGGGCCCTTCGCCAACCGAGCCCAGGTCGCCTGGGTCCGCGGCGGATTCCGCGAAGAGAACCTCGTGCTCTTCGATGCCTCCCAGCTCGACCCTGTGGCCATGCAGCGCGTGCGTCCCGGGGACGTGCTCTTCGTCGGCCGCCGCAGCTGGGCGGACCTCTCGGAGGCGGCCAGGGACGTCCTGCCCTTCATGCAGACCTTGGCGCTGCCCCTCTCGATCGCCCTGCAGGCGGCAACCCTCAACGAAGTGCTGACCGATTGAAGTCCCCCGAGCAAGACGGGCCGAACGGTCGACCTGTGCTTTCGCTGATCGACGGCATGCGGCGCCGCTGGAGCACGGTCGCGATCGTGACCCTCCTGGGGGCGATCCTGGCCGGAGTCATCACCCTGCTGCAGCCGCCTGTCTTCAAGGGGGAGGCGCTGCTCCTGATCGAGGAACCGAACACCCCTTCGGGCCTGGCCTCGAGCCTGGCGAAGGTGCCCAGCAGCCTGTCCTCCCTGGTCGGAGTGACCACCCCGACCATCACCGAGATGGAGATCCTGCAGTCGCGCCCGGTGCTCGCGGCCGTCCTCCGTTCCCGGGGAGAGACCGCCATCGATCCGGACCTCGGCCTGGGCCTGCTCACCGAAGTCGACGACCTCGACCGCATTCCCCTCTGGAAGTCCTACCTGCGCCGTCTGCGCGGCAGGCCGGAGCCGGCTGGATCCCTGCAAGCCGCGGTCGTCGGTTGGGACTATCCGGATTCTTTCCAGGACCCGCTGCGGGTGCACTTCCTGGGGGAAGGTCAGGTCGAGGTCTCCTTCGAGCGGCTGTTCGGGGGCGATCCGCAGACCCTGAGCTACCAGCCGGGGACTCCGTTCGACTACCAGGGAGCTTCGCTCGTCCTGCGTCCACAGGGAGAGCTGGCCGGTCGCACCTTCCGCATCACGCACGTCCCCTTCCTCAAGGCGGTCAAGAACTTCCGCGAGAACCTCGGGATCCGGGAGGCGACGCGCGGATCGAACATCGTCGAGATCACCTACCACGCGAACGACGCCGAGCGGGCAGCCCAGGTCGTCAATGAGCTCGTGCGTTCCTACAGCGTCCACAATCGCGAACGCCAGCTGCTGCGGGCACAGCGTTCGGTGGGCTTCCTGGAAGCGGAGCTCGAGCGGGTGCGCAGGGAGCTCGCGCAAGCGGAGGAGCAACTGGAGGCCTTCTCGACCCAGGTGGGGCCTCTGGCCATTCCCGAGACGGCGGAGACCCTGGTCGAACAGCTCGTCGCGGTCGATCTGGAACGGGCGAAGTACGACCTGAGTGCGCGCAGCCTGGAAGATCTCCTGGAGCGCATCCGGGCCGGGGAGGTCTCCGATGGAGAGCTCGCCGGCTACGAGCTGGCGACCGGCCTTCCCGGGGATCAGGTGGTGCCCCTCGCCGCGCTGCTCGCGAGGCGCAGTGCCCTCGAGACCCAGTACCAGGAGGATTGGCCTCAGCTGCGTGCGACGAACGCGGAGATCGAGCAGCGCCTGGCCGGCATCACGAACGTGCTCGAGGGTCGCATCTGGCAGGACGGGCAGCTGGCCAAGGATCTGGGCGCAATCCAGGCCACTTACGAAGAGAAGATGCAGGAGCTGCCGGAGGCCGCCATTCAAGTCCTGCGATACAAGCGGCGCGTGGAGGCCTACAGCCAGATCTCCCTCTTCCTCCTGGGCCAACTGCAGGAGGCCAAGGTCTCGATCGCGTCGGCGGAGACGAGCTCCGAGCTGGTGGAAGAAGCCGCGGCACCCCGGCTCCGGGATCGACCGCGCTTGAGCCTGAACCTGGCCGTCGGGCTCCTGGTCGGCCTGGTTGCCGGTTGCTGGATGGCCTTGCTCCTGGAGCTGAAGCGTCCCCTGGGATCGGTGGCCCAGCTGGCCCAGGCCACCGGCGCGCCGGACCTGAACGCGATCCCCTGGGAGAGGGGACTGAGGGGGAACGTGGCCGCGACCGGTTCCTCTCCGAGCGCGGGGGCCGAGGCTTTCCGCCTCCTGCAGTCGAGCTTGCAGGCTGTGTGCCGGGACGTCGTGTCCATCACGCAGTTCGGATCAACCCGGTCGATCAACGCCGGGGTCGCCTCGGGTATCGCGATGCATGCGTGGGTGCGCACCCACGTC
>JAUIEE010000445.1 GCA_030428965.1 bacterium
CCCGGACAGCTGGAGTGGGACTGGGACGACAAGCCGATCTGGTTCGGCGAACCCGGGCTGCCCGAGCGGGTGGACGAGGCCCGCATCCTGGAGGAGCGCGTGCGGGCCGAGGCCTCGGGGGTCCAGCCCGCCTCGCCTGAGGCCCTGGCGCTTGCCCTGGGGGCCGGAGGCGAGGCCCTCTTCCTGCCGGACCGCCTGGAGCTCGACGCGGTCGCCGCGGACTGGATCGAGGTCCATTCTCCGCTGGAGGTCGATCTGATCGAGACCCTGCGCTGGCGCTAGCGTCGGCCCGTAGAACTCTCCAGGGGGGGCAGCTAACCTTGGGGCACCCCGAGCCAGGAGCGGCCATGCAGGAGATCGAGAGCGTCCTCAAGGAGAACCGGCGGTTCGAACCGCCGGCCGAGTTTCAGTCCAAGGCGCGGGTCCAGAGCTTCGCCGAGTACGAACGCCTGTATCGACGTTCGATCGAAGACCCCGAGGCGTTCTGGGGGGAAGTCGCCCGCGAGCTGCCCTGGATGCGCCCCTTCGACCGAGTGCTGGACTGGAGCGGCGCGCCCGTGGCGCGCTGGTTCGAGGGAGGCGAGATCAACGCGTCGGCCGTCTGCCTGGACCAGCATCTCGAAACCGAGCGGAGGACGAAGACGGCCATCCTGTGGGAAGGGGAGCCCGGGGACCGGCGCAGCTACACCTACGAAGAGGCGCACGTCGAGGTCTGCCGACTGGCCAACGCCCTCAAGGCGCGCGGCATCGGGCGAGGGGACCGCGTGGCCCTCTACATGCCGATGGTTCCCGAGCTGACCTTCGCCGTGCTCGCGTGCGCGCGCATCGGCGCGATCCATTCGGTCGTGTTCGGTGGCTTCAGCGCCCAGTCCCTGCGCGACCGCATCGAAGACGGTTCCTGCAGTGCGGTCATCACGGCGGACGGAGGCTGGCGGCGCGGAAAGGTGTTGCCCCTCAAGGCCGTGGTCGACGAGGCCCTGGACGGTCTGGGCGGGGTGCACACGGTCCTGGTCGTCCGGCGCTGCGAGAACGAGGTCGCCTGGCAGCCGGAGCGGGATGTCTGGTACCACGAACTGGTTGCGAGCCAGTCCTCGGACTGCCCGCCCGAGCCCATGGGCAGCGAGGATACGCTGTTCTTGCTGTACACCTCGGGCAGCACGGGCAAGCCCAAGGGGATCCGCCACACGACCGGGGGCTACCTCGTGGGCACGTACCTGACGGCTCGCTACGTCTTCGACCTGCGGGAAGAGGACGTCTACTGGTGCACGGCCGACGTCGGCTGGATCACCGGGCACAGCTACATCGTGTACGGACCGATGGCCAACGGGGCCACCCAGGTCCTGTACGAGGGCGCCCCGAATCAGCCCCATCCCGGCCGCTTCTGGGAGATCGTCGAGCGCTACGGGGTCAGCATCCTCTACACCGCTCCCACGGCCATTCGCGCCTTCATGCGCTGGGGCGACGAGCACGTCGAGAAGTTCGACCGCTCGAGCCTACGCTTGCTCGGGACGGTGGGAGAACCGATCAACCCCGAGGCCTGGATGTGGTATCGCGAGGTCGTCGGAGGGGGACGCTGTCCGATCGTGGACACCTGGTGGCAGACCGAGACGGGGGCCATCATGATCACGCCCCAACCCGGCGCCGTGGCCACGAAGCCCGGCTCCTGTACGCTGCCCTTCTTCGGTGTCGACGCGCTGGTCGTGGACGAAGAGGGCAACGAGAAGGGGCCCAACGAGGGGGGCTACCTGGCCGTGCGCAAGCCGTGGCCCTCCATGCTGCGGGGCATCTGGGGCGACGACGAGCGCTTCGTCGAGACCTACTGGTCCAAGTGGCCGGGGATGTACTTCGCCGGCGACGGGGCCCGCAGGGACGAGGACGGCTACTTCTGGATCATGGGGCGGGTGGACGACGTGCTCAACGTGAGCGGGCACCGCCTCTCGACCATGGAGATCGAGAGTGCCCTGGTGAGTCATCCTTCCGTGGTGGAGGCGGCGGTGGTAGCCCGGCCCGACGAGCTGACCGGCGAGGCGGTCTGTGCCTTCGTGACCATCGCCCCCGGGGTGACGGCCGAGGAGGCCCTCGGGGATCGGCTGAAGGAGCACGTGGCCGCCGAGATCGGGAAGCTCGCCCGGCCGGCCCAGATCCGCTTCACGGACGCCCTGCCCAAGACCCGCAGCGGGAAGATCATGCGGCGCCTCCTGCGGGACATCGCCGCCGACCGCGAGATCGTGGGGGACACGACCACCCTGGAGGACTTCTCGGTCCTGGCTCGCCTGCGGGGAAACGAGGACTAGGGTGGGAAACGACTTCCGGGCCGACCGCTCCCGAGAGCTCTCTGGACGACAACTCGCCGGGAGGCTTCAATCCTCGGTCCACGGGGCGTCGATAGTCCCCCCGGGAGCCGCCCCGGCCCCGGTCACCCCCATGACGTCCAAGACCGATCTCGACACAGCCCTGCGCTCGCGCACCGGAGATCGGCGTCGCGCGCCCACCCAGCGGCTTTCCCGCTATTCCTTCAGCGGTGGACGTCGCCGCTCGGTACGACGGGACGAGGAGCGTGAGGGGAGCTTCGTGGATCTCTACGGCTTTCGGCTGTGGTGTCTCGTGCTCTGGATCGCGCTGATGAACGTCGGCGACAGCTACTTCACGCTGGTGCACCTGCAGGCCGGCGGCATCGAGCTCAATCCCGTGGCCCAGGCTCTGCTCGGCACGGGGCGCGGGGGCTTCGTGCTGACCAAGTCGGTGCTGATCGCCCTGGCCCTCATCGTGCTGGCCATCCACAAGAACTTCTTCCTGGCGCGCATCGGGCTGTGGACGGCAGCGGGCTCCTACACCCTGCTCGTGATCTACCACCTCTCGCTCTTCAAGGCCTACTAGTGGAGTGCACCTCCGCTACCGTCCTCTGAGCTCTCCTCCCCCGATGCGCATCGCACGGGTCCTGACGCGCCTCAACCTCGGCGGGCCTGCCCGCCAGGCGCTGGCCCTCGACCCGATCCTGCGGTCACGGGGACATGAGGTACGGCTCTTCACCGGGAAGCCGGAGCCCGGCGAGGGAGACCTGTTCGACGAGTTCGTGCGTCGGGGTCTGGACGTGGTGCGCATTCCGGGCCTGCGCCGCGGGCTGGCTCCGGCCCGGGATCTTTTGGCGCAGAAGGCCCTGCGCAGCGAGCTGCAGCGCTACCGGCCCGATCTCTTGCATACCCACGCTTCGAAGGCCGGCGTCCTGGGGCGTCGGGCTCTCCAGGGCCGACGTGGCTTCGACGGCGTCGGCCGCCTGCACACGTTCCACGGGCACGTGCTCGAGGGCTACTTCCCCGCCGTGGTCTCGCGGCGGATCACGGCGCTGGAGACGCGCCTGGCGGAAGAGACCGATCGCATCCTGGCCGTTTCCCACGCCACCGCGGACGACCTGATTCGCCTGGGGGTGGTCGGGGAGGACAAGCTCGTCGTCGTCCCTCCGGGCATCGAGCTGGACGCCCTGCTGGAGATTCCCCGTAGGCCCCAGCGCGCCTCGGGTGGAGCTCTGCGGGAGCAGTGCGGTCTGGGGCGGGAAGACGTCCTGGTGGGGGTCGTCGGACGACTTGCGGCGGTGAAGCAACCCCTGCTGGCCGTGGAGGCCTTCCTGCACCTGGGGCAGCGCTACCCAGCCCTGCACCTGGCCTTCATCGGGGACGGGGAAGAGCGCCGGGCCCTGGAGCAGCGGGTGCGCGGGCTGGAAGGCGGCCTGGGAGCGCGTGTCCATCTGCTCGGTGCCCGAGAGGACATGGGGGAGGTCTGGCCGGAGCTCGACCTGTTGCTCCTGACCTCCCGCAGCGAGGGCATGCCGGTGGCCCTGATCGAGGGTGCCGCGGCCGGGCTGCCGGCGGTGGCGCGGCCCGTGGGGGGGGTGGAGGAGGTCGTCGTGCACGAGCGCACCGGCTGGCTGGGGGAGAAGGCGGAGGACCTGGCCTTCGGGCTGGCCCATTTCCTCGATCACCCCCTGGAGCGCTTCGCTGCCGGAGAACGGGCTCGCCTGCGGGTCGCCAAGCGGCACTCCGGCGTGGCCCTGGCCGATCGCCTCGAAGAGCTCTACCGCCTGGTTCTGGAAGAGCGTGCCCAGGGGGTGA
>JAUIEE010000446.1 GCA_030428965.1 bacterium
GGACTGGAGGTGCGCACCCACGGCATGCTCCACCAGCGGCCCTACGTGCAGCTGAAGAAGGACGAGGACGGCGGGCTGTACGACGAGCGATTCGGGATGAAGGAAGAGGGGGCGCAGAGGCGAAGCGGCGATGGGCGCTACGTGGGGCCCGGAGACACCGTCCCCCCTGGCGGCGGCAGGGCCGAACTGCGCACGATGGCCCAATCGAACGCGCCCATGGAGTCGGAGATGCTGGCCGAGGCGGACCAGGCTTTCCTGGGCAAGGCGGCCGGCGCATCTGGGCAGGGCCCCGGCAACTCGGTCCAGGTCCGAAGCGACTTCCGGGACACCGCTCTGTGGGTGCCCGACCTGCGCACCGACGCGGCGGGCCGCGCCTCGGTGAGCGTCTCCTTCCCCGACTCGACCACCCGCTGGAAAGCGGTCACCCGGGCCGTCGATGCGAACACCCGCGTCGGCGAGGCGACCACGAACGCGCGCACGCGTCAGCCTCTGATCGTCCGACTGCAGGCGCCGCGCTTCTTCCAGGTGGGCGACGAGGTCGTTTGCTCGGGCAACGTGAACAACGAGAGCTCCGAGGACCTCGACCTGACCCTGGCCTTCGAGGCCGAGGGGCTCGAGGTGCTGGGCTGGCTCGAAGGGGGAGAGCTCGTCACGAAGACTCCCCAGGTCCGCGTGCCGGCCGGCGACCAGGTGCGCGTCGACTGGAAGGTACGCGTCACCGAGACGGGCACGGCTCGCCTGTTGCTCTCGGCCCTCGGCGCCGAGCACTCCGACGCCGTGCGCCGGGAGCTGCCCGTTCATCCGCGCGGCGTCGAGGTCTTCCTGGCGAACTCCGGTAAGTTCGACGGGGACGAGGTGCGCGTTCAGGTCGACCTGCCGGCGGAGCGCGCCCCGGGATCGACCTCCCTCGAGGTGCAGGTGAGTCCGAGCCTGGCCGTCACCTTGCTGGATGCCCTGCCGTACCTCGTGGACTATCCCTACGGCTGCACGGAGCAGACCATGAGTCGCTTCCTGCCGTGCGTCATCGTGACCCGCACCCTGGTACAGCGCGGCCTGTCGGCCGAAGCTGCCCTCGAGCGCGTCTTCGGCGGCCTGGAAGCGGCGCACCTCGAGCACACCCAGCCCCAGGGCAAGGGAGCCCTCGAGCGCCTCGACGAGATGACGGCCCGCGGCCTCGAGCGCCTGCGCGAGACCCAGAAGCCCGACGGGGGCTGGGGTTGGTGGAGCAGCAACGAGAGCGACGCCTTCATGACGGCCTACGTCCTGTGGGGCCTGTGCCTGGCGCGGGAGTCGGGGCTCGAGGTGGAGGAGAGCGTGCTGCAACGCGCCGCTGGCTGGCTCTCCAGGGAGCTGGTCGAGCTGGAGGAGAGGCCCGACGAGCAGGCCTGGCTCCTGCACGGTCTCACCGCCTTCCGCGGTCGGACCAGCGTGCCGGAGGCCAGTGAGTTCATCGAGCGCGCCTTCGACAACCTGTGGGAGCGTCGGCGCGACCTGAACGCCTACGCCCGGGCGCTCTTGACCCTGAGCGCGTCCCGACTCGGTCACGAGGAGCGAGCCGCGACCCTGTCCCGCAACCTGGCCAACGGCGTCCAGCTCGATCGCACCCCAGACACCTCGGTGTTGCTCGGCACCGGGCAGGCCTCGTCGCCCCACGTCCTGGCCACGGCCCACTGGGGACGCGACACGGCCTGGACGCGCTGGTCCGACGGCGGGATCGAGGCCACGGCCTTCAGCCTGATGGCCCTGCTCGAGGCCGATCCGGAGCACGAGCTGATCGAGCCCACCGTGGCCTGGCTCGTGAAGAACCGACGCGGCGCCCAGTGGTCGAACACGCGCGACACGGCCATCAGCGTGCTGGCCCTGAACGCCTACCTCGAGGCGAGCGGCGAGCTGGACTCGCCCGTAGGCTTCGAGCTGTTCGTCAACGGAGAGCTTGTCGGCGAGCTGAGCCTGGAAGGAGAGCAGCTCCTGGCGGCTCCGAGTCGCTTCACGGTCGAGCCCGAGCTCCTGATCGACGGCCCCAACGAGGTGCGCATCCGTCGCACGGCCGGCGACAGCCCCCTCTACTTCGCCGCCCACGCGACCTTCTTCAGCCAGGAAGCCGAGATCACCGCCCGGGGCAGCGAGGTCTTCGTGCGGCGCGACTACTACAAGCTCGTCGGCCGCCCGACCCTGTTGAAGGGGCTCGTCTACGATCGGGTTCCCCTGCTGGACGGCCAGCCTGTGCAGAGCGGCGAGCGCGTCGAGGTCGTCCTGACGGTCGAGGCCAAGAACGACCTCGAGTACCTGATCTTCGAGGACCTCAAGCCGGCGGGGCTCGAGGCGGTCGAGGTCAAGAGCGGCGGCCCGCTCTTCTTCCGCGAGCTGAAGAGCTCCGAGGTAGGAGGCCGCTTCGAAGCTTCCGAGGGCGAAGCCCAACGCACCGGAGCTCCGCGGGGCGCCCACGGCGCCTTTGCCCCTGAGCCGGGAACCACCGGTCGCTCGCGCTCCGCCCACCGCGAGCTGCGCGACAGCAAGGTGGCCCTGTTCGTCGATCGGCTGCCCCAGGGTACCTGGGAAGTGCGCTACGACCTGCGGGCCGAGGTTCCCGGACGCTTCGAAGCTCTGCCTACCCTCGGCCATGCGATGTACGTGCCCGAGATCCGTTGCAACGGCACCAACCTGCGTCTCGAGGTCACCGATCGTCCCTAGGCGCGGCGCTCTCCTTGCGCCCCCCTTGTTCACGCATGGGGGGCGTGCTGGAATCTAGCCCCCCATGCAAGACGCACCGTCCTTGACCGTTCGTGAGTACGAGCCCGGCGACGAGACTTCGATCCTGCGGGCCCGGAAGCATGCGCTTCCAGGCGTGCGCACGGTGGAGGAGTGGGAGTGGGCCTTCCGCCAGAATCCCGAAGGTGCCCGCATCTCCCTGGGCGTTTCCGAGCAAGGGGAGGTCCACCAGCACCAGGCCGCCGTGCCTCTGCGCGTGCGCGTCGGAGGAGAATCCCAGACCTGGGCTCGCCTCGAGGACTCCTTCTTCGTCGCTCCCGGGGCCGACTCCTTCCTGCCGGCCGCCAAGGACCTGCTCGGGCGCCATGGAGCTCCCGCTCCCGACGGAGACCCGATCTTCTTTGCCCTGCCGACCCGGGAGGTCCACGACGTGCTCAAGGCGGGCGGCCGCTTCGAGTGCGTGCGCAACCAGAAGCGGCTCGTGGCCGAGGTTTCGGCCCGGACTTGGGCCGAAGCCGAGCTGCAGGTCGAGGAGGCGACGGAGTTCTCGGGCGAGGTCGAAGAGCTCTTCCTGCGGGTGGCCCAGGGGCGGGGGGCGATCGGAGTGCGGGATGCGGCCTTCCTGACGTGGCGCTTCGTCCAGCGTCCTGGGGTGGACTACCGCATCGCCCTCGCGCGCGGCAGCCAGCGAGAGCTGCGGGGCTACGCGGTCTACGGAAGCGGGGAAGAAGGCCACGGGGCCGTCATCGACTGGCTGGTTCCTCCCGACGATGGGGAGGCGAGTCGGTCCCTGTTGGCCTTCCTGGGGTCCTGCGCCGTCGAGGACGGGTTTCGCCTGCTCGAAGCCTGGTTCCCCGAGAGTGCGCCCGAGTGGCTCTCCTTCCAGGGCGCCGGTTTCCGCGCGCGCTCGACGCCCTTCTACCTGATCGCTCGCAGTTTCCAGCGTCCCATGGACGCGCTCTGGCTGTACCAGAACTGGTACACCACCCTGGCCGACTGCGAGCTCTACTGATCCCATGGGCGACTACGAGTTTCGGGCCTACCGTCCCGGGGAAGAGGAGGCCATCCTCGAGACCTTCAACCTGGTCTTCTCCGAGGACAACCCCAGCTTCGAGCCCCGTACGCGGGCGGACTTCGACTGGGCCTTCACGCACAACCCCGCCGGCATCCGGGCCTGGGTAGCCATGCAAGGAGACGTGGTGGCCGCCTTCTACGGAGCCCAGCCCAATCGCGTCTCGATCGACGGCGCGACGCGCAGCTTCGCCCAGATCATCGATTCGATGGTGCACCCCGACCACCGGCGGGGATTGAAGCGCCCGGGGCTGTTCGTCGAAACGGCGCGACGCATGCTGGCCGAGACCATGGGGGAAGGACCCGAGCAG
>JAUIEE010000447.1 GCA_030428965.1 bacterium
GGCGCCCGCGATGATCTCGGTGATGTCGGTGTCGATGATCTCCGGCGCGGCGCCCGTGTACACGGTGGTGACGGTGACCACGGCGGCATCGACATCCACGATTGGAACGGCAATCTCGACGCGCACACCTCGTCGGGAGACGTCCTGCTCAGCTCCGCCCGGGCCGACACGCTCGACCTGCACTCGGGCTTCGGCAACGTCCTCGTGCGCAGCGCCAGCGGCGCGCTGAGCGTCAAGGCTCCACGCGGCGCCATCGACATCGCCGACTTCGATGGAGTCCTGACGACGAACTCGACCTCGGGAGACGTTCACGTGGACGCGACCCTGGACTCGGTGCGCATCCTCAGCTCGAACGGGGACGTCCACGCCCGCCTGCGCCCCGGAAGCCGACTCTCGGAGCGTTCGAGAATCCAGGCCCGCCGGGGGAACGTGGAGGTGCTCTTGCCGGGCGACCTCGACTGTCGCCTGGAAGCCCGCACGGGGAACGGCTCGATCCACACCCTGGTCCCGCTCCTGGTGGAGGCCGGCCAATCCTCGGATACGGAGCTCCTGGAGGGGATTCTGGGGCAGGGGGGCACGAAACTCGTCGTCGAGACCTCCGTCGGCGACATCCGCATCGGACAGACCCTGGGCCGATGACTGTAGCTCGGGTTGCCCCCGAGCCGATGAGTCCCGCACGAACCCCCTTATCTTCGTGACCTGACTCCCCCTGCCTGGTGAACTCCCGCCTGGAGTACCCCCCATGAACGAGAGCGAAATCGAAAGAGACCTGCAGTTCTGCATCCAAGCCGCCCAGAGCGCCGGAGAGCGCGTCCTCGGACTGCGCAACCTCGAGCGCTGGGAAGGCAAGATGATGGCGGACATCGGTGACCAGGCCGCGGACGGCTACCTCCAGGGCCTGATCCAGGGCCGCTACCCCGAGGACGGCATCCTCTCCGAGGAAACCGTGGACTCTCCCGAACGCCTGCAGCGGGATCGGGTCTGGATCGTCGATCCTCTGGACGGAACCAAGGAGTTCAGCCAGATGCGCGACGACTGGGCCGTTCACGTCGCCCTCACCGTCGGAGGACGCTGTGCCCTGGGTGCGGTCGCTCTCCCGAACCTGAACCAGACCCTGTGGGGCGTGTCCCTACCCGGCAAGGAGCGCGGAGGTCTCGTCGGCGGAGGTGAGTTGACCTCGGGGACCACCGACCCCCAGGGCGCTCCGCGCGTCGTGGTCAGCCGCAGCCACACGCCGCCCTGGGTCGAGAGCTTCGCTTCGTCCCTGGAAGCCGAGCTGATGCCCTGCGGCAGCGCGGGCTACAAGGCTTCGCGCCTCTTGGTCGGCGAGGCCGACTGCTACGTCCACAAGATCGGCCTGAAGGAATGGGACACGTGCGCCCCGGAGACCGTGGCCCGGGCGATGGGCTGGACGGTGTGCAAGCTGCGCGGCGAGGAGCACGTCTACAACCAGCGCAACCCGAAGAACCACGAGCTCGTGATCTGCCGGCCGGCCCTGAAGGAGCGCGTCCTCTCCGCCGTCGCCGCCTCGGGCGCCCTCGAAGACTGAAGGGCGCCGGGCGAATCGCCTAGTCCTGCCCCGTGAAGACCTTGTCTCCCTCGTAGGAGCACTGCTCCTCGTGGGGGATGTAGGCCTCCAGGTGGGACAGCTGCTCGGCTTCCTTGATCAGGTTGCGGGCGATGACCATGCGCTGGACCTGGTTCGTGCCCTCGTAGATCTGAAGGATCTTGGCGTCCCGGAAGCACTTGGCGATCGGGTAGTCCTCCATGAAGCCATAGCCGCCGAAGACCTGCACGGCGTCGGTGGCGACCTCCATGGCCGTATCCGTGGCGAAGCACTTGGCCATGGCCGCGCCCTTCGTCACGTTCTTGTCCCCCGCGTCGATGGCGGCGGCCGAGGCGTAGACGAGCCAGCGCGAGGCCTCGGTCCGCATCGCCATGTCGGCGAGCATCTTCTGGACCATCTGGAAGCTCGAGATCGGCTTGCCGAACTGACGGCGGCGGTTGGAGTACACGACGGCCAGATCCAGGGCGCCCTGGGCTGCGCCGACCGCCTGGGCCGCGACGCCGGGACGGGCGCAGTCCAGGGTCATCATGGCGTGCTTGAAGCCCATCCCCGGACGACCGCCGACCAGGTTGTCCTTGGGCACGCGCACGTTGTCGAAGTGGGTCTCCACCACGGGGACGCAGCGGATGCCCATCTTGTCCTCGACCTTCTTCACGCTGAAGCCGGGGGTGCCCTTCTCGATCGCGCTGATGCGCCGGGACTTGGAGGTGGGATCGGTGACGCAGAACACCGAGTAGATGTCCGCCACGCCGCCGTTGGTGGTCCACTTCTTCTCGCCACGAATCACGTACTCGTCGCCATCGAGCTCCGCGGTGACCGAGAGGCCGCCGGCGTCGGAACCGGCGAACTTCTCCGAAAGGCAAAAGGCCACGAACTTGTCTCCGTTGGCGATCGACGGAAGCCAGCGCTTCTTCTGCTCCTCGGTGCCCCCCAGGATGATGGGGAACGAGCCGAGCGCGTTGACGGCGAAGGCCACGCCGAAGCCCGAGTCGGCCTTGGCCAGCTCCTCGGTCACCATCGCGAGGGCCAGCACACCTGCTCCGTAGCCGCCGTACTCCTCGGGCACGAAGACCTTGAACAGTCCCGCTTCGGCCACGGCGCGGGCCGCCTCGTAGTTGTATTCCTGGGCCTTGTCGTACTTGGCCGCCAGGGGGCGGACATGCTTCTCGGCGATCTCACGCGCCTTGGCCTGGAGCTCGAGGGCCTTCTCGCTGAAAACGATGTTGTGCGGCATGGCTAGATAGTTGGCGGGCCCCTTCGGTCGAGGGGACAGATGGGCAAGAACAGAGGCGGCGGAGTATATCGTGGGGGAGCGGGGGCCGTCAGGCCCTTTCCCCCGGCCACGCTCAGCTGGCCGAGGTGAGCCGGGCCCACAGGATCTGGCGGGCCGAGTCCTCCTGGAACGGGGATCCATCGAAGTCCCCCTCCACGCGCTCGACCTCGAACCCTCGGGCGGCGAGCAGCACGGTCATTTCCTCGGGTCCGTACAGACGAACGTCCTCGCGCCAGCTACGCGCGCTGCCATCGGGGCGCACGATGCGCACGTCCTTCCTGACCCGGCGTCCCCACTGCGCGAGACGGCGCCGTTCCTCGATGACGAGGGCTCCGCGCTCGGTCACGGACTCGGGCACGAGCTGCGCGCGAATCCGGTCGGGATTCATCAAGTCGAGCACCAGCAGCCCGTCTCGCTCGAGAACCCGCGCCAGCTGATCGAGGACCAGGGCGTTCTGCCGGTCGTCGAAGTAGCCGAAGGAGGAAAAGAGCAGGCAGGCTCCGTCGAAGCAGCGGGCCGCGAAGGGCAGGTGCCGGAAGTCTCCCTGCACGAAGCGGCGGGCGATGTCCGCGGTGCGGGGATCCGCACCGGCCTGGCGCAGAAGATCCGCGGAGAGGTCCAGGCCGAAGACCTCGACGCCACCCTCCGCCAGGGCGCGCGCGTGGCGACCGAACCCGCAGCCTAGATCCAGGACGCGCCCGGCGAGACCCCGCTCCAGCAAGCCGCGGATCTCGTTCCGAGCCGCCTCGAAGGTCCGGTGCGGATAGACCTCGAGGTAATCGGCCTGGAAGGCCTCCACGAACCAGGGAGAGGCAGGATCTTGGGTGGACAAGGGATCTCTTGGCAACCGACGCTTTGGCCGGAGGTCCAGAGCGAACAGAATGGCCCACGACGCCTCCCCGCACCAGGGAGGATCCTCCCATGACCTTCTCCCTCCTGGATCGAGCCGCCAAGGAAGCGCGCGAACTCGAGATCCTCGCCCCGGCTGCGATGAAGAGCTCCCTCAGCCAGGGGCGGCGCTTCCCCGAGGAAGAGGACGACCTGCGCACGGTTTGGGAACGGGACCGCGATCGAATCGTGCACGCCACGGCTTTCCGCCGGCTGATGTACAAGACCCAGGTCTTCGTCAACTGGGAAGGCGATCACAACCGGACGCGCCTGTCCCACAGCCTCGAGGTCGCTCAGGTCGCGCGCAGCATCGGCAGCGCGCTGTTCCTCAACGAACCTCTCTGCGAGGCCCTCGCGC